>CALBHX010000073.1 GCA_937892925.1 uncultured Lentisphaeraceae bacterium | reverse complement strand
ACGTTGCCCCCGGTAAGAGCGCCTGCTTTCGAGACTTCCCACGCGCGCAGGAGTGTCTTCCCGGCGGCGGAGACACCCAGCCGGTGCGGGTGCACCACCCGCGCCGCGCCGGAATAGACAAAGGCTAGCGGCTTCCGCCCCGCAATCGCTTCCCGCACCGTGCGCTCCGTCTGGCCGCCGATCAGGCAGGCCGCATCAACCGCCGGAGCCGCCTGGCTTGTCTACGCCCCCAACCCTCTTCTCCCTCCTCGTCCGAAAAACCGCCCCTAACGCCCTGCGTATCACCTCCTCCTCTAGCCCTACGCCCCCACCGCCGTTCACTCCGTCCAATGGATCCACAACGGTCTCTCCCTCGCAACCCTCTTTTCAAGCCCCATCCCCGGCGCCGACCAAACCGCCCCACCCTCACACTCACCCGCGCCGCCTTCGAAGGCACCTCTGCCCCGAACCATACCCCCAAGCCTTCGCCATTTCAAACCCGCCCTAACCCCAACATCCCGCCATCTCTCTTCACGTCCCCCTCCAAATCTTCCTCTCCTGGTTCCATTCTTATACCACTTGATTCTTTTCTCATCTCTATTGATTGAATACAAAAAAAGAGTCAGTGCAGATCACACTCAAAGTCGGAGTAACTTCAAAACAATCCACCTTCTTGTCATGACCTTCACCAAGAAAACCTTCATCCTACTCGAAATACCCACCTGCTAATAAGACTCATGCGAACGTTTCGATGGCAATTGAAACATGAAGATTCTAACACGCAGCTATCTGCATGGGTAGGTGTTCTTTGGTACACTAATTACTTCATGTTTGATTGAGGATGCGTGAAATGAATCTGTTAAAGCTTATCTTTGGAACCAAAAACCAGCGCGACATTCGTAAATTGATGCCGTTGGTTCGAAAGATCAATCTACTAGAAGAGCAGTATCAGGCGCTTTCCGATGAGGAGTTGAAAGCCAAAACCAAACTTTTCCGCGATCGTTTTGCAAAAGGAGAAACACTTGACGAGCTACTTCCAGAGGCTTATGCCACTGTGAAGAATGCCTGTCGGCGGCTCGTAGGCAGCACCTGCATGGTCTGTGGCCATGAGCTCACATGGAATATGATTCCCTTCGATGTCCAAATTATCGGAGGTATTGTGCTTCATCAGGGTAAAATTGCCGAGATGCAAACCGGTGAAGGTAAAACCCTAGTGGCGACGTTCCCGCTTTACCTGAACGCCCTCTCCGGTGGAGCCGCGCATCTGGTTACAGTCAACGACTACCTGGCTCGGCGCGATGCTCAATTCATGGGGCATCTCTTTACTTATCTTGGGTTGACAGTGGGGTGCATCCAAAACACCATGGGGCCTGCGGAACGCCGAGAACAGTACGCCTGTGACATCACCTATGGTACCAACAGCGAATTCGGATTTGATTACCTGCGTGATAACGGCATGGCAACTGATCCCGCCCAAGTAGTTCAACGTGGGCATGCTTTTGCTATTGTGGATGAAGTCGACTCCATTCTGATTGACGAAGCGCGTACCCCATTGATCATTTCCGGACCAGCGCAACGTTCAGCCTCTGGTGAATACGTTGCGCAAAAGCCCCGTGTTGAACGCGTGTTCCGTGAACAAACTAGAATTTGTACCCAGTTAATCTCAGAAGCAAAGCAGGCACTTGCAGAGAACCAGCCCGATATTGCCATGCGTAAGCTCTATCAGGTCTATCACGGAACGCCAAAGAATAAACAATTTCAACATTTAATTGAAGATCCCGCCATTCGCCGACTGCATGAACAAGTTGAGAGCATGATGTTAACCGACATGCGCAAGCATGAAGCGCGCGACTTGAAAGAAATCCTGCTCTTCACTATCGATGAAAAGACCCGCGAAGTTGCTTTGACCGACAAGGGGGTAAAGTTTATTTCGCCCGATGACCCGGACATGTATGTCATGCCGGATTTACCCGGGCAATTGGCTGCTCTAGAGGGAAACACATCGTTAGATGAAGAAGCCAAAACAGCGAAACGCCGCGAGATCCAAGAAAATTTTTCCGCCAAAAGCGAACGCCTGCATGTTGTTGATCAGCTACTCCGTGCCTATGCACTTTACAATCGCGATGAGGAATACGTGGTACAAGACAATAAGGTGATGATCGTTGATGAGTTCACCGGGCGTATTTTACCAGGACGAAGATGGAGTGAGGGGCTTCACCAAGCCGTTGAAGCTAAAGAAAATGTAGATATCGAACGTGAAACTCAGACTCTCGCCACCATTACGATTCAGAATTATTTCCGCCTATATAAAAAGCTTTCAGGTATGACCGGAACGGCCGAAACAGAAGCCGCCGAATTTAACGACATTTACAGGTTGGATGTCGTTGCCATTCCCACAAACCGTCCTGTTCGACGACTTGACGGAAATGATCTGATTTATAAGACGCAGCGTGAAAAATATCGTGCCATCATTGATGAAGTTCGTACAGCGCATGAACGAAGACAGCCGGTACTGCTCGGAACTGTTACAGTAGACACCTCGGAAGTCCTCAGTCGAATGCTTCGAATGGCCGGTATCCCACACAATGTCTTAAACGCCAAAAATCATGCTAAAGAAGCAGAGATCGTTGCGTTGGCCGGACAGCCGGGAGCTGTAACCATTGCAACAAACATGGCTGGACGTGGAACCGACATCAAACTTGGGCCAGGCGTGGTCTGGATGACGGAGGAGCAGATACGGGATAAGACACTGACATTGGACAGTGTTCCAAAAGGTGAGCACAAAACACTCCGAAAACTTCTAGAGGAGCGCCCAAGTGGGTTATACGTGATCGCTTCAGAACGACATGAATCGCGCCGAATTGATCGGCAGTTACGTGGACGGTGTTCGCGTCAAGGCGACCCAGGAGCCAGTCGATTCTATCTCTCGCTCGAGGACAACCTGATGCGTTTGTTCGGGAGCGATCGGCTGGCCGGAATGATGACCCGTTTGGGCTTAAAAGAGGGCGAAGCAATTGAACATCGCTGGCTCAACCACACAGTTGAACGTGCGCAACGAAAAGTCGAAGAGCAAAACTTTTCAATTCGTAAGCGCACTTTACAATATGACGATGTTATGAATAAGCAACGCACCATCATCTACGGTCTTCGCCAGGAAGTCCTGATGCAGGCAGGTGCCGCACATGAACGAATTCTTGATGTATTCAATGACGTGATTGCTGATCGCTGTGAAGTTTTCCTCACGGATGTCAAAAATGCACATATCGCAGACTTAATCGAGTGGATGCATAATTTCCCTATATCCTGCACCGAAACAGAATGTAAAGCCTGGGTCGGTAAACCTCAGGAAGCAGCGACAGCCTTATTTAAACGTGTGGAAGCTGCCTACAATGCAAAATGTGAGGGAGAAATTCCAGAAGCGTTACCTATGCTTGAGCGAATGGTTTGTCTAACCGCAATTGATGAAGAATGGCAAAAGTTCCTGGCAGCCATGGATGACCTTCGCCGTAGTGTCAGTCTGCGCGGATATGGCCAACGGGATCCGTTGGTGGAGTATAAACGTGAAGCCTTCGAAATGTTTTCTGATTTAATGGGCACCATCAAATTAGGTATCATTCGCGCGGCGTTTACCACGACGACCAACGTTGAGGCTTATCTTGCCATGCGTGAACGAGCCGCAAGCCAGACTCACGCGGAACATCAGGAGTTGGGAGATCTCACAGCCTCCTTACCTGAGGAATCGTCCAAACCGCAAATACCCTCATCCTTTACCATTACAGTCCCTGGGTTGGCAGAACCGGAAACGGAGACAACGCTCCCCTCCGAGGGTTCCTTGGAGGCGCTTATGAATTCCCTCGGAATGCATCCTAAATCGGCACCCATTACACCACAGCCCATGGAGCACGAGAAAATCGGAAGAAATGCACCCTGCCCCTGCGGGTCAGGGAAAAAGTACAAAAATTGCTGTGGTCGTTAATTGTATCAAGGATTACACCTGGCAATGGACACACTTGAAGACAATGGACTTGGATTAGCACGGCATACATTCGTACTGTTCATATCCATTGTCTTGTCAAGCGTCTTCCATTTCGGCTTGATGTATTGCTTTGGAGAAATGAGGGTGGAGCCCCCAAGTCATGTTTCTAAAGCACATATCACGCCACAAAACTTACCGCCCGTTCGTATTGAAGCATTTGTTCGAAAAACGGACTTAGTGCAGGCACCCTCAGCAATACCCCCGAATCCGAAAAAAGAAGCCGAAGCCATAGGATCTACACTCCCAACACGCGCACAGGATGTACGGATTGCCGAGCCAACATCTCCAGAGATTCCAATTATTCCTGCGAACATTCAGACATCTGCACTTTTTTTTGCAGAGCCGACTTCTTTACCACAACTCACTTCTGCTCCGCCTCGACAAATTATCGCGTTTATCCCTGAAACGCCTTTCACAGTAAAGACTAATCCATCGCCCCGCTGGATCATCGATGCTACTCAACACCGAATACCAAACGCTCCGGATCTAACCTCAGCTGTTGAAACCATCCCTGTAGAAGCACCCCCGTCTGGAGAAGAATTTACTCTTGCTCAAGCCCAAAAGTTGAATGCATCCATAATCGTCAACAAGTTGACCTCACCACCACCTCTCCCAATCCAACCCGAAAACGACGGCCAAGGTAACAGCACATCTTCACTCACTGCGAAAATAACAGAACAAACGATTCAAAACATCTTAACCCCCTCATCGCAAAACCCTAGATTCGAAACAACAAGCCAAGCCATTGACGATTGTCTCGACTTGTCGCTCTCCACTTATGAATCACCTGACGACTCACACTATCGTTACTTTCGTCTAAACATCACACGAAAAACTGCTAGCGCCTTGCCTGTGATGCCAAAAGATGTAATTTTTATTCAAGACATCTCAGGATCTATCAAACAAGACCAATTAAACCGAAGCAAGGCCGCATTAAAGACTGCGCTTTTTAACACCTTGCGTTTTGGCGATCGATTTAATATCTTTGCGTTTCGTAATACAACCCTTACGCCATCTGGAACATGGCTTACATTCGACCCAACGACACGGATTCAAACAGAAACCTTTATCGACTCACTGCGAGCGCGCGGTAGTACTGACTTGTTTCTCTTACTAAAAGATTTATTTTCCATGCCACAAGAGAATAGACGCCCCCTGTTCGCTGTTATTGTTACAGACGGCGAACCAACTACAGGTTTGCGAAACCCAACAAAAATCATTGGAGAATTTACACGCCTTAATCAAGGCCGAATTTCCATTTATGCATTCGGGATAAAAGCAAAAAGCCATTACTTTTTGGACATGCTTTGCTACGCTAATCGAGGCGAAAGTGTCATTTTCTCTGGCGAGAAAGTAGGATTTTCAAAAGAGCTAACCTCCGTATTGGATTCCATTCGAAATCCTGTTATGCAAAATATTTCCTTACTATTCGACACCACAAGCGGCGGAGAAATCCATCCACAAAAATTAACCCCGTTATATGCCGACCGCCCACTTGTTGTGTATGGACGTGTCCCAAAAGCAACAAAAACCGTTACCTGCCAATTACAAGGTGTCTCCGCTACACAACCTTACAATGCCGTATTCTCCTTCACGTTCCAAGAGGCAATATCAACCCGTCAGGATTTACGGCGATTGTGGGCAGAACGTGCAATGTTTGATTTGGTGGCGGAATACGCCGAAACGCTCTCTCCTGTAGTTTTGCAAAAGATCAACACACTTTCGCAACAATATACCATTCCCAACCCGTATGATCTTTGATCGGTCGATCATCTCAAGCATTGTTTAGGAACGCCCATAAAAACCACACAGCGAACCATCAATTACAATGGTTCGCTGTGTGATTGTGCATCTGGTCAACACAGGTGTATTACACCTCAATCGTTGATCCAGGCGGATATTTTCCGGCAATGATATCACGCGCGATAGGCGTTTCCAACCGCCGCTGTATGACTCGCCGGAGCGGACGAGCGCCAAAGTCTGGATCATATCCTTCATCAATCAACGCTTGCTTTGTAGCATCTGAAACTTTAAGCTCCAGATCCTGATCGGCAAGCCGCGCCGCCAAATCAGCCAGTTGCAGATCAACAATCTTCGTCAAACTCGCTTTTGACAACGGTTTAAAGATCAATGTCTCGTCAATTCGGTTAAGAAACTCAGGCGGGAATTTCGTTTTCAACAACGAGTCAACCAACGCTTGGACATCCTTCTCGCTCTTCTCATCCTTCTCGGCATTCGCGATAAGATCGCTACCGAGATTCGAAGTCATGATGATCAACGTATTCTTAAAACTTACAACCGTGCCCTTGTTGTCTGTCAAACGACCGTCATCAAAAACCTGTAAGAAGAGTTTAAAGACATCCGGATGCGCTTTCTCAATTTCATCCAACAAAACGACACTGTAGGGTTTTCTGCGAACGGCCTCCGTCAGTTGCCCCCCCTCTTCGTAACCAACGTAACCAGGAGGCGCACCGACCAAACGGCTTACACTGTGTTTTTCCATATACTCGGACATGTCAATCCGGGTCATAGCATCACGACTGTCAAACAATTGTTCTGCCAAAACGCGCGCAAGCTCTGTTTTTCCAACGCCGGTTGGGCCAAGGAACAAAAATGCTCCGATTGGTTTCTGGCGGTTTTTAATCCCGGCACGTGCCCGCAAAACAGCATCTGCCACCGCATCAACGGCTTCATCCTGCCCGATAACCTTGGTTTTAAGTACATCTGCCATACCCAACAGTTTCTCACGTTCACCCTCGAGTAACTTGGCCACTGGAATACCCGACCACCGGCTTACCGCCTCGGCAATCTCTTCTGGCCCAACGACTTCTCGTAACATGGCAGATGTATCATTCTTAGCCGCAGCTTTCAACTTCGCTTCCAATTCAGGAATGACTTTATATTGCAGCTCACCTGCCCGCGCATAATCATACTTACGCTGAGCCATCTCCAACTCATGCCGCGCCCCGTCTAGCTTTGCCCGCAAGTCTTTGGACGCTTCGTGTGCCTTCTTCTCCTCCTGCCACTTTGCTTTCAAGGCATCTGCTTTTGCTTTCTCATCTGCCAATTCTTTACGCAACTCCTCCAAACGTTTCTTGGAGGCTTCGTCTTTCTCCTTGGCAAGCGCCGCTTCCTCAATTTCCAGCCGCATCACACGGCGGCTCAACTCGTCCAATTCTGCAGGCATAGAGTCCATCTCCGTGCGAATAGCCGCGCACGCCTCATCCAATAGGTCAATCGCCTTATCCGGCAAAAAGCGGTCTTGAATATACCGGTCACTCAATACCGCAGCATTCACCAATGCCGCGTCCAAAATCCGAACGTTGTGATGTGCCTCAAACTTTTCTTTTAACCCACGCAGAATACTAATCGTATCTTCGACTGAAGGTGCCGCGACCATAACCGGTTGGAACCGCCGTTCAAGCGCTTTATCCTTTTCCATATACAGCCTGTGCTCCGCCAGCGTTGTCGCACCGATACAATGCAATTCGCCACGAGCTAGCATAGGCTTGAGCATATTTCCCGCATCGCTTGAGCCTTCCGTTTTTCCAGCTCCAACAATCGTATGAATCTCATCAATAAAAAGAATGATACGCCCTTCACTGGACTTGATTTCTTTCAAAACGGCTTTCAACCGCTCCTCAAAATCACCCCGATACTTCGCGCCTGCCATCAACGCCGTCATATCCAGTGCAAAAATTGTATGATCCTTCAGCCCTTCCGGCACATCACCCCGGACGATACGCTGTGCCAATCCCTCAACAATAGCGGTTTTGCCTACTCCTGGCTCACCAATCAGAACAGGATTGTTCTTCGTTTTACGCGACAAAATCCGGATAACGTCACGAATCTCCGTATCACGGCCAATGACCGGATCCAACTTACCTTTACGAGCGAGCTCCACCAAATCCTGCCCATACTTCTTCAGCGCTTCATAACTTTCTTCAGGATTTTCACTCGTAATCCGCTGATTACCACGGACTTCCTTCAGAGCCTTCAGCAACAACTCCTCCGTAACCCCAAGCGACTTCAGAAGTGCAACACGCTTCGCCATAGCCAGCAGTACATGCTCCACCGAGACATACTCGTCACCCATCTGTTTTGCCCGGTCAAACGCATCTACAAGCACCTCATTGAGCGCCTGCGACACATAGACCTTATTCGCTTCCATAGCTCCCGTTACACGCGGCAAACGTGCCATCGCTTCCTCAACTCTTGCCCGCGCCACATCCAGCGACACTCCACATTTAGTCAACAAGCTACCGGCCAACCCCTTTTCCTGTGCCAACAATGCCCACAACACATGTTCCGGTTCGACCGTTTGTTGTTGCCGGCGGATCCCCTCCTGTTGCGCTAAAGTCAATGCCTCGCGCAAACGTTCCGTCATTTGATTCATGTCCATAATTCATATCCTCCTATCTTTCGGCTTAGCCCAAGATACATTCATTTACAATATTCGTGCCAATAAAAATAAACGGCCCCTTTTTTTTATTTTCGTGAAATTTATGCCACAAGTATGACAGCTATGGCACACCAATGTGCCATAGTTACTGAGCATCACACTCTCCGAGCACCCCTCTTTGACATCGCCCACCGCCACACCCCATGCCGATGCGTCTTCCATATATTTCTAATGTATACTTACGTTATTTCTGTTTACCTTCCACATAGACATAACAAAAATGTATCCACCCAAACTTTCAAACGAAGTCAAGGCGGGTTGGGATTAGACTCGGGGCGGGTTTGCCTTGAACCCGCCCCGGGTCTAATCTCAACCCAACTTCACTCGCTGGTCATCTTTCTGTAATTGTTCCGTTGAGTACAACACCTGAATCTGTATCTTTATTTACACACCGGGGAGAATGATTTGCTCATTTTCCATAGAAACATTAAAAATATGCGAAAATACGAGTAATAAAGGAGACTGCCATGATTCCTGCACTCGCGCTTTCTGTTTTGACGACCGTTTCATCTCCAGATGGACGAAATGCGATAACCATAGCCTCTCAGGGAGAACAATTGGTCTATTCGATCGCTCGTGATGGCGTTGAACGCCTGGCACCAGAGCCACTTTTACTTTCTATTCAAGGTATTTCACTTCCGCCCATAAAAGAGGCAACCATTGAACCCTTTTCGCAGACTTTTGACGCTAAAACTCCATTCTATACGGTTCGCTCAAGGATTCATTTAGAGGGTAATGGGGCCAAGATCTCACTCGGTGTTTTAACATTGACGGCCTTAGCGACGAACCAGGGCATTGCCTATCGTTGGGAAACAGCTCTTGATGGAACTCAGACCATTCTAAATGAAACATTTAGCCTTAGACCTATGGGCGAACCTGATCTCCTTTATGCGTACAACAATCGACCTTATCATGGCGATTTGTTCCAAAACAGCTGGGAGTCTATTCATCAACGAGGAAAAATCGACAGTGTTGACTCAAAACGACTCATCTATCTCCCCATTACATTGTTATGGAAAGACGCGGCTATTGCGCTCTCAGAGGCCGAATTGAAAGACTATCCTGGACTGAACCTTCGACGCAGCCAAGAAAACAAGACATGCTTGACGGGGAGTTTTGCCCAATATCCATTGAAAGAAGACGGTCGGGATCGGCGCTATAGTCGCGTTACACAACGTGCCGATTGGCTTGTTCAAACGCCCGGAAATCGAACCTATCCGTGGCGGATTTTCATGATGGCAGAAAATCCTGCAGGACTCTACGGAAATGATTTGATTACAGCACTGTCGGAACCTGCCACAGGAGACTTTATGTGGGTTAAACCCGGGCAAGTATCATGGGAATGGTGGAGCCGGTGGGGGCTTGACAATGTCCCCTTTAAGCCCGGCGTCAACACTGCAACATACAAGGTATTCATCGATTTTGCCGCTACATACAACATTCCCTACATCTTGATGGACGAAGGATGGGCTCAAAAATTAGACGTAACACGAATTGTACCTGAAATTAATTTGCCCGAACTTCTGGCATATGCCAAGGGAAAGGGTGTTCGTTTACTTCTCTGGTGTACGTGGCAACAGCTCATCGGCCGCCAGGATGAGATTTTTAAACGTTATGCCGCAATGGGTGTGGCTGGGTTCAAGATTGACTTCATAGACCGTGACGATGCACGTGTAGCCAATTTTCTCTACAACACTGCAGCAATTGCCGCCAAACATCACCTTGTTTTACTCTTTCACGGCATTCACAAACCAACTGGACTTTCCCGAACCTTTCCAAATGTTCTAGCGTATGAGGGTGTATACGGATTAGAACAAACTGGGTGGGCAGGTAATCAGGTTGACTATATCACCAATGATCTGAGAATAACATTTACACGTCTTCTCGCCGGACCAATGGATTACACTCCTGGCGCAATGCGAAATGCACCGCGCTCTCAATTCCGTGCAACCACTCGCCGCCCCATGAGTATGGGAACTCGGTGCAGGCAAGCTGCACTTGCACTTCTTTTTGACACAAACTCTAGGATGCTTTGCGATTCTGCAAGTGCATATATGAGGGAACCGGAATATACACGCCTGCTTACGCGTGTCCCGCTTACTTTCGATGACACATGGTGCGCCCCGGATTCCGCCCCAGACTCTCGGGTTCTCGTGTTGCGAAGAAAAGGCGAAACCATTTGGATCGCTGGCATGTCGGGAAATAAAGAAGAGATTTTCTCCGTCCCTCTTGATCGTTTGCCAAAGGGAGTGGTCTACCATGCAGAACTCGTCAGAGACAGTCCGATTTCTGATTGTGTCGGAACAGATTATATTCAAGAAGAGCGCACCGTATCATCCACTGACAAGCTAAATATTCGTTGTTCTCCTGGGGGCGGGTTCCTTATATGTTTAACCCCCAAGCAATAAAAACAGAACGTCCTGTATAATACGAACAATGTCTACCCTAGACAGAGCATTGGAGAGATAAAATGCGTGCTTATCTTCTTTGTTATCTTTTGTTCTTCGTTAGCGGATTACTTCACTGTGTAACGGACAGAGACCTCTGGGTTTCTTCCGTCGAGCGAATCGCTACGCCTGTTCTAACCAAAATAGCAGCGGATGAATTGACTGCGACCTGTTCATCAGGATCCACCAACCGAGGCGCCACATTCTCATTTGAAGCGCTTGCTCGAACATTAAATGGCTTAGCTCCCTGGTTTGAGCTCGCTATCGAAAATGAACAAGAAAAAAAACGACGAGATCGGATCCTAACCCTAGCCCATCATGCGCTCATCACAGCCATAAACCCAACAGCGAAAGATTCTATCATTCATCTGAAAGGTTCACAGCCACTCGTTGAGTATGCTTTCCTTGCTCAAGCTTTTATGCGATCACCCACACAACTATGGGGTAGGTTGCCTGACGCCACAAAACAGGCATGGCTTAAGCAATTTCGCCTTTCTCGAAAGATTACGCCCTTCAAAAATAATTGGCTTCTATTTGCTGGTGAAATTGAGGCATTTATACTTGAGATCACCGGAAGTTGCGACTCCGAACGATTACGTCTTGGCCCTGATGCCTTTTTGAACATGTGGTATAAAGGAGATGGCGTCTATGGAGACGGGAAAGACGTACACCTCGATTATTATAACAGTTACGTTATTCACCCCCTATTATTGGATATTCTTACTGTTCAGGCAAAACATGGCTGTGAATCGGCCTTAAAAGAATTAGCTCTCGTTCGCAAACGTGCTTGCCGTTATGGAGCCTGGTTGGAACGTCTCATCGCCCCTGACGGCTCTTATCCGGCTTTTGGCAGATCGCTTTGCTATCGCATGGGAGCATTTCATCTATTAGCCCAGCTCGCGCTCAGACGTGAGGCAATCCAAAATCTCCCACCCGCACAAATTCGTGCAGCATTAACAGCTGTTATTCAACGTCACTCTGGAACTCAAAACTTCCGAGACGATGGGTTGCTTGAGATGGGGTTCAACGGACGACAACCCGAAATGTGCGACTACTACATTAATAGAGGTTCGCTCTATCTCTGCACTTTTATTTTTCTACCCTTAGGATTACCAGAAGGAGACCCATTCTGGACTTCTCATGCGCAACCATGGACATCAAAGCGAGCCTGGGAAGGACTTTCATTCCCAAATGACCATGCGATTTAACCCTCAATACCCACGATTAGCTTTTATACATTAAGCAATCGTTGTCTAACAACCTCAGGTGTAATTCCAATAATCGCGAAACGTTTTATCCGTGCAGTCTGTCCGGACAGAAGTACAACGGCTTTTTTGGGCACGTTCAACGTCTCCGAAAGGAATATCTGTGCAGCATCATTAGCTCTACCATCAACCGGCGGAGCTGCAAGTGCCAACCGTATCCAATTCTCCTCAACACCTAAAATTCCACTCTTGGATGCCCGTGGTGTAACTTTAACCACAAGTGAAGCCCCCGCCTTCCACGACTCACACCACATGCGCAACCCCCAACAACGACATACAAAGAACACCATTCAATATGACATCTACGACACTGAACATAATCATTGCAACAAGGGGTGAGACATCCACAGAAAAAAATGTAATCGCGGGAAGTCTTCCACATAATAACCGAAGGGCACCCTCTAAAAAATACTGAATCGATCGCATACGTAAAAGACGCGCAAGAAGATGTAGGGAAAAAAACGCACAGAGAATTGTGTACAGCTCATTAAATACGTTTAAAAATCCAACTGCAGATAAAAATATAATCCGAATAAAATGAGGGAACTGTCTCAAATCAAATATATTGACAATATGCAACTGTTGAAAATAGGCCACAACATCAGAAGCCTCCCCCAACGGATACGTTATATCTGATGCATTCTGATATAATAAGAGTAATAAACTTGTCCAAAGTACACACAATATCCCCCACTGAACCGCTAGTCGAAACCGTGAAAAAGGGCTACACGCCATTACTAATAGGCCGCCAGAAAAACCCTGAAAAACCTGCCGGCAACACCATATACGTAAGACCACGTAGGCAGACCATAATGTCACCAAAAACAACACAAATTGAAACACCTCAACTTCAAGCCACTGAATAAAAGATGATGGATGAAATGTGAAAAGTGCAACTGCCCCAAGCCTCACAACACCACCGTCAACCTGAGTCAAGAGAACCGCCCGTGTAGATAAGCTTCCAATCATTAAAAAAAGACAAAGTATACGATCATCAAAAGGAAATGCAACACGCAAAAAAGATAAAAACCGCATTAATAGGTTATCTATTCCTACCACATACGGATTCAAACAGATATATCGTTTCGGCAGGAATAAACGCACGAAAAAAATCAACGCAAGCAGATGCGACATAACAAAAACAAAAGAAAACATAACCTATTCGTTGACTCCATGCTCAAAAACTACGCCAAGCCCATAAAGTGTTAATGTTGAATCTATTAATACATCCATATCCGCGCCATTCAAGACCCACTCTGCATACCCACCCGTAGCAACAACCTTAGCTTCTCCACAAAAGGGGACTTGAAGATGCCCGAGAATTTCTCGGACAATTCCCCGATACCCAACGCGCGCACCAAGCGCGATTGCTTCTTCCGTGCTGCGACCGATCTCAGGCGTTTTTCCCCCCAGCTCTACAGAGGGAAGAAGCGCCGTTTTTTCATGCAAATAAGAGGTCATTAGCGGAAGACCAGGAGCAATCACTCCCCCCCGATATGCCGGACGGTCATCCAGCACCTCGAAATTAAGTGCTGTTCCAA
>CALBHX010000072.1 GCA_937892925.1 uncultured Lentisphaeraceae bacterium | reverse complement strand
CCCCGGTAAACTCCGGCCCTTTTAAAATTCCCCGGAAGGGGTTGGGTGGTGGGGGGGGAACCAACCCGCCGCATTTTTGGTCCTGCAACCGCCTGTAACCCCTCTGAAATCTGCTTCATGCCGAGTAGGAAAATCCCGAGGCCGCCAAGAACCGACGCAACTATACCCCAAGAAACCACACTCGTTGTAGCAGAAGTTAAAAGAAAGGTCATAACAGAGCCTGGTGATATAATTTGAAAAGGAAGACGATAAGAGAGAGAAAAAATGGGGGCTTATTTTATGGATCTGGGATGAATAGCTTTTGCCCAACTCGCAGCTTGGATGCATCGGTTAGCCGGTTGGCTTGCATAATTGCCTTCTGTGATACGCCATATGCTTTGGCAATGGCCGACAGAGTTTGCCCGGCTTCAACGGTGTGATTGTATCCACTCCGTTGGGCAGCGGCTTCACGCGCCTTCCGTTCTTCCATGTCCCGTTTCTCGGCAAGCGCAGCGATTCGTTTGGAGAGGTCGTCTACGATCGCTTCTCGCAGCTGGGCATGTGAAGCCTTGGCAGTATTCAGATCAGCACGAAGTGCAGCCAATTCATCTTTCGTCACCGAATTTCCACTGCGTTCAAGCGTTCCTAGCCGTGAAACTAATAGGCTCTGTTGCTGCTCGATCGCTTCCACCCTGGCTGATAACGTCATGAGCGAACGTTGAATTTCCCGCAAAGCCTGTGCCTGTTGAGCAAATGCCTGAGCTGTTCCACTTTGTCCCAACCGTTGAGCCCAAACCGGAGAACTTCCAAACATGAATACAGAAATGAGAAGGAATAAGCGCATATCAGAAAAAGAAGGACGTGCCTAGCGGCACGCCCAAGGTTGTTATATTTAGTCTAAACGCTGCGTCAGCTTATCAATCAACGTGTCTGCACGCTGAACACCAACCATGGTGTCAATGGGAGCGCCGTCTTTGAAAAGGATCAAGGTTGGGATGGATTGTACACGATATTGTGCGGCTACAGCAGGGAATGCGTCAATATCCAATTTTCCAATTCGTACGCGCCCCTGAAGTGCTTCTGGCAGCTCCAGTTTATCTAAGATGGCTCCTTGCATCTTACAGGGGCCGCACCAAACTGCCCAAAAGTCGACCAAGGTGATGCCCCGTTCAATGGCAGTCTGGAAACTTGTTGCATCAAAGTGTTCAACGGTCATAGACTCATCCTCCGTTGCGTTCATTATACCAAAACTTCTTTCACGATAAATCGTTTTCTGGAAGATCTATGGGTGTTAAAGACACATGGCATTATGGCGTGGTATCGGCAAAAAGGCTGCCAAGATAATCCTTGACGTGTGCCATGGCCGTCTTTGGCGGCATTTTCAGCTCACACCCGGCGGCGAGTAGATGCCCGCCTCCACCAAAATGCTCAGCAATGGAGGCTGCTGAAAATCCCGGTGTGTCGCCGCGTGTACGGATGCTCAACCGTGTGATGCCAGGCTTATCTTTCGTTTCATAGAAGAAGATCGACACTTTTGCGGTGGGGATGGAGCGTGGAATGTCAATAACCTCTTCGATTTCACTTTTTGCCACCCCGGCTCGTTTGAAGTCACGCGCAGTCAGGCAGATTACGGCAACCATTCCTTTGAACCAGGTGTCGAGCGAATCATAAGCTTTACGTTTGAGTAACACCGCACCTTCGCTGGCGTAGAGGTAAAGCCGGTCGTTGATTTTGGAAGAATCAACCCCATGCGCTAAGAGAACTGCAGCTGCTTTGAGTGTAGAGGGGCGCGTACAGGGGTAGGCAAAACGCCCCGTGTCAGTAACCAGCGCCACCCACAAGGCTTCGGCGATCTGTCGAGTAAACTCCCATTTCAGCTTTCGTGCAAACCGATAAATCAGTTCTCCGGTACTACTGGCATCAGGCACAACCCAGTGGGCGACTCCGAAGGATGCGTGGGTTACGTGATGGTCGATATTGATAACGGGGAGTTTGGAGACAGCGTCTCGCAAAGGTCCATCTGGGACGCGATCTAATCCTGTGCAGTCCAAGACTACAACACAGTCGTAATCTTTGACACGCACGTTTGTGGGGGCAATCCATGGTGCATAATCCAGAAGGAACTTGGGCGGTCCCATCCCAATGGGAGAGAGCGCTACCGTTGGATTCCATCCATGTGCCTTCAGGAGCAGTGCTAATGCTACACAACTTCCGGTGGCGTCCCCGTCCGGACGAATATGTGCAGTGATGAGAACGTTGTGAAAACATGCAAGCGCCCCGTAGACAGCGGCAATACTTCCCCGGGCTCGCATGTTCATAGAGGATTTAGCCATTCTGCTTAGACGGTTGGGACGTACTGCGTTGGGATGTCGGCCAACCATGCCTTAACCGCGTCATCCAACGGCTCAATGGCTGTGATGGTTCCGGTGATGGTTCCTTTTTCCGCAGGTAACTCAACGGAGGCGTTTACCTTTTTACCAAGCAATGCGGTGGCCAGTCTGGAACGGCAGGAGATGATATTGAGCTTCTCATCGCGATCCAGCTCACCCAGAATGGTGTAGGTGGTTTTGCCGGCGGCAGTGGAGATGGTTACACGAGTGCCCATGGCGGCGGTTTCACAGGACACATTGGCAAAGTCGGTAACTTTCAGCGGACGCAGGATACGATCCATTTCTGTTTGCTGGGAAAGCAGTACGCGCTGTTTGTCTTTGGCGTATTGATACTCTGAGTTTTCGCGCAAGTCGCCGAAACTTCGAGCAGTAGCGATATCTTTTACATTTTTTGGGATTTCAACCTTGACCAGATGGTCATATGCCAGCTGATAGGCTGTCAACGACCGCAGAGAGGTCAGATGTGGGTGCTCTTCCAGAGCCTTTATTGCCCGGCGGAGCTTGCCGAGTGTTGGATCAAAACGAACCATTCGCACGAGAATGTTACGTTGGGAGGCGGTGTCCCATGAAGGGGAGGCTTGGATACGCTCGAAAATCACTTGCCGTTCAAAGGCACTTAGTTCGTTACATGTAGGCTCCAGCCATTTGGGATTATCGAAAAAGCCCTGCAAGGTGTTTCGCATCTTAAGCCCTTCACCCGTTAGGCGCTGTTCAATGATGTGAATGGCTTGCGTGATCAAGGCATTTAGGGAAGGCAAGCGCCATTCCTGATATGCTGCACGGTTACGTAATGCCCATACAACTAATGTAGGCACCGGGTTGGCACGGCGTGCCAAAAGCGCCGTCACCGCCGCCCCCGTTTCCGCATCAGCCGTCAATGCGCCTAGCGTCGCGCTAAGCGCTACGCCGTTGAACTGCGTTAGATGATCCAGAATGATAGATTTGGACTCCGGTTTGACGGCTAGCAGGAAGGCGATCAATGCCGTCACATCACGCGTTGAAAGTCCGTGAACCGCCAATAACAGGTTGTCCTGCTCATCTTGTTCCAAAAGCGTGTCGGCTTGGCGCATCTGCTCTTCGGGTGTGGAGAGCTCCAGCTTACGCAGCAACACCGCTATCTGTGCATAACGAGCATAATCGGTTTTGTCGGTTCCCTTGAGTGCAAAGTTGAGACGGTTGGCAATCGTTTCGCCGTAACCATCCGGTAACTTTCCCTGTTTTGCAGAGAGCATAGCCAAAACACCATCATAAATGGTCTTAACATCACGCTCGCGTGCAAATCGCTTGAGCCATTTTTCCCCGAAGTCTTCTTCTTCTTCCAGGAGGCGGATGGGCTCATTCCGTTTGGCAGGGATATCGACCACGGGTTTCTTGGTTGTGTTTTCTGCAGCTCCGGTCTTTTCATTCTTTAGACTGCGCCGGGCGGCCTCCCAGAAGTGCTTCCACTCTGTTGCAGGCACGAGTCCAATTTCCGCCAACCGGTCTGCCAGACGTTGAACAGGCATGGCACCATAACTGGTTAGCATCAGGCGCACCAGATCTGCTGGATGTTTGTCGCGTAAATCTAGAATTTCCTGCTTGTTGCGCAAGTAACGCGTCATCAGATGCCCGTCATCGGCAATGGAGAGGTTCTGCCCGGCCACAGAGAGGCTCATGGCATGATCTTTTTTACCTTCAAAGTCTATAATTACCTTGCCATAGAACGAATCGATGGATTGTACTTGCCCAAAACCCCAGGATTGGCTGCTGACGTAGACTCCCGGCTTCAGGGCTAACAAGACAGACAACCGGTTCACGATAGCTGTGGCGATGGCTGTATTCAGTCCAATGGAATCAACGAATAGTTTTTCTTCCGTGGTGCTCGCACTTCGGCGGATGACTTCGCGCATTTGCGCTAAATCTACACCAGATAACTCTTTGCTGTGGGCGGCATAGAACGCCACACAGGCAACAGCTCCGGCTAGATCTTTACCTTTGACAACGGTTTCTGTAAGCGCGATGAAGGCACGCGTAGAAGCTTTCACGTCATGCGCCAGCTGTTCGCCGATTAACGCCAACGCCGTTTTACAATCGGGCTTTTCCTGTTCAAGGATATCCTGAATCTGTATACCGAAAGCGACCTTGTCCATCAATTCGTCCTTCCTGTGGAAATCCACGCCAAATGCCACGCCCTGCGTGCATGTCCCGTTTTACGCTTGATCTTCGGTGGGCATTTCGTCAAATGATATCAAAGTCTCTTTTTGGACGCAACGAGCGAACTCGAATGTGTGCGTACATCAGATCGATTTGTCGGAGGAAGGAGCGGAGGAAAACATACTTCAAATATGGATGAGGGCTCGGGTGCCTGTGTAGAAAGACTCAGGGAAAACTGGGTGGTTTGATCTTCGGAACGCGCAGGAGAGGTTGTAGGTGAATTACTTACGGATTAGAAAAGAGGTATTGACCATACGTGTTAGCAGATGGAATGTATGGGATGGCGTTGAGCCCGCTTGACTTGATGGTGAATTCGTTCCGGCTTTGCCTTAGAACGTGGGGTAGGTTGAATGGTTGAATGAGACTGTATGGGCGTTGTAGAGCTAAAGCAAAGCCATTGAAACCTGGAATCAGAGAAGGGACAAGGATTTTACAGTGGTAGTGGGATATGTTAAGCTTTGCGCAATGTCAGTAAAGGTTGAGTGAGACAGGAATGGTTATGGCACGACTCGATTTAACGGTATTGACGGGGGTTTTGACGGGAACGGTTTACCATGTTACGGGCGCCGGAGCTACGATGGGTCGTTCACGTGTGGCCGATTTACATTTAGAAGATGCATCATTGTCCCGTTTGCACTGTCGCCTGATCTGTGAGGCGGGTGGGGTGCGGGTACAGGATCTGGGGTCGTCTAATGGCACATCCGTGAATGGAAAGCCGGTGGGTTCAGAGCCCTGTGTGCTACATACGGGGGATGTGTTGACTGCTGGTGAAATGGTGTTTCGAGCGGAGGTGTTGGAGGCTGAACCGCAGGCGCAGTCTTCGATTGACGGTGAATCAAAAAGTGTATCGCCTGTGGACGTTGCGGACTTGCCCTCGGGTTCACAAAGCGCCTTGGAAACGGATCCGGCCGGGGGAACGGTGGATTTGGGGCTGAATCCGGTGTCATCTTTCGTGCCAGGGAAGTCGCGCGGACCGTTGTTTGGTTTATTGTTAGGGGTGGCGGCGGTTTTGTTGGTGGCAACGGGAGCTATTTGGATATTTGCAATGGGACATCAGGCGCAGCCTTCGCGAATTCCGCGGCAGCTGCCAATGCCGGCGGAACAGCCGTTGGAGTTTCGGTATGAGCGGCTGGAGATTTCTCCAACGACGCTTTTTCGGTACGTATTGGCCTATGACCACGCGGGAATATTGACGTTGTCAATTGATGATTTGGGGGATGCGGATCGGAGTTTTACAAAACGTAAGGAATTAACTGCACGGGCGGGTGAAACATTACGCAAGGAATTTTTGGACGCGAATTATGATCAGATTCCTGTGATGTATCCGGAACGAAGTGCGGATGGGGTGAGTCTTCATCGGAAACGGCTGACGGTAACGCTGGGTGCTTCCGTGTGGGAGCGCGTGGCCGAGAATGTGAATGTGAAGGCATTTGACCGCCTGTGTGAACGGTTAGAAATTTTCGGGCGGAATGAATTGGGGGCTTGGGCTACGCAATATTCCGTGAGTGAATTGCGGGCGATGGGTGAAGAACAGCTGAGCCTTGCTCGGCGATATTGGGAACAGCGGGATTTGGGTGATGAAAAGGTCTATGCGGCGGTTTCGGCTTATCGTAAGGGTTTGTCGGCATTGGAGACGTTAAACCCCAAACCTGCCTTCATGAAAGACTTGGCAGAGGGACTTCAAACAGCGGAAGCGCTGTTGGCAGAACGATATGAGGCGGCTTCGTTTGCTGTGGATCAGGCATTGAATACTCAGCGATATGAGGATGCGGCCGAGATGTTGCGTAAAATTCTGCGTATGATTCCGGATCGTGATGACGAACGAAATGTGAAGGCGACAGAGAAGCTGCTTTCGGTTGAGAATCGTTTTCTTAAACGGGGAGGTCGCTCATGAGGCGGGGAATAATAGGTACTATGGTTGGGTTGGTGATGTTGCTTTGTGGAGACGTTCGAGCCGCAGCGGATGAGTCTGCGATGGCAACGTTGCGGTTGACCTCGGAGCCTGCGGCGACGTTTTCCATTAACCACCGTCCAGGGCGGACAGGAGATGCTGTGATAGAAACGGTTCGAGCGAATGAGCCCTTATTGATCTCGGTTTCGGCTCCCGGGTGGCAGACACAGTATCGGAC
This sequence comes from uncultured Lentisphaeraceae bacterium, assembly GCA_937892925.1. Taxonomy (GTDB): domain Bacteria; phylum Verrucomicrobiota; class Kiritimatiellia; order RFP12; family DVOR01; genus Spyradenecus. Next base: position 31,312 of record CALBHX010000072.1, on the reverse strand, counting down.
ATTGGCTTTGGGGCCTGGAGAACGTCGACATGAAGCGTTCAAATTATCTCGGGAACCGATCCCTGTTCTGTTTCGAGCGACAACGCCGGTTACGGTGTTGTGTAATGGAGAAGTGTTGGGGGAGGCACCCTGTTACACATTTTTTGAACAGCCAAAGGTATATCGCATTGTGATGCGTGCATCGGGTTTTCAGGAGCAGGCGCTTAGCTTGAACTTAACGGATGGGCGCCCGCGGGTGATTGATGCCGCGTTGGTGGCGGATTCCGGGACGTTGAAGGTGGATACGACGCCTGCTGGAGCGCGGGTGTTGGTTAATGGGGTGGAACGTGGAACAACCCCGTGTACGTTGGCGCGAATGCGTGAAGGTGAACATACGTTGCAATTCCGGTTGGAGGGGTATAAACCTCTGACGCATAGATTGTCGGTGACGGCAGGGGAATCCTTGTCTTTGAGTTTTCCCCTGGAGCGTCTGCCGGCAGGGCTTTCTATTGCAACGATTCCAGAGGGGGCTCGAGTGTACGTGGATGGCGTTTTCCGGGGAGAGTCGGATTTGGTGCTTCAAGCGATTGAAGAGGGGGAGCATGCGATTCGTGTGGAAAAGCCTGGATATTTGGAGGTCTCGCGCCGGGTGATGTTGAAGTCGGGGCAAGCGCAGGTAGAGGAGTTCCGACTGCAGGTGGTTCGCGGAATTCTTTCGGTGCGAACGCAGCCTGCTTCGGTTACAGTTTTCAATGGATCGCGCAGATTGTTGACGACAGAGCCTGAAAAGAAAGATGATTTCACATCGAAGCAGGAGTCCATTTCACTTCCTCCTGGGGTATATCGGTTGACGTTGAAAGCGGATGGATATGCTACGGCGGAACGCCAGGTTGAGATCAGGCCGAATCAAACAGCCGAATTGAATGTCCGGTTGGAGTTTAAGCCGAACTTTTTGTTGGAAACACGTGAAGGAAGTTATCGAGGGGTATTTGTCAAGCAAAGTGAAGCGAATGCTACAACGTTGGAGCTCAAGCCAGGGTATCAGCGAACCTTTAAGCAAGAGGAGATTATTCGGCAGCAATTCCTGAAGGATGAGCCGTGAGTGTGTGTTGGATCGATACGCACTGTCATTTGGAGACGGAGGCGGAGGGGCAGGGCTTGCTCGCAGAGGCTCGTGCGGAAAAGGTTGGGGTGATCGCTATTGGGGGGTCATCCCAACTCAATGTGGTTGCCGAGCGTTCCGGAACGTGGTTTACTCAGGGGTTGGATTGGAGCGCTCATGCGGAGGAGACGTGTGTTCCGGCGAAGGATAATCCCCGTTTGGTGGCGATCGGAGAGCTTGGGTTTGATTTTCATTATGCGCGAGGAGCTGAAGTAGAACGATTGCAATGTACACGGTTTGAGCAACAGGTTCAGCTGGCTAAAACGTTGGAGTTGCCGATTGTTGTTCATACGCGGGAGGCGGATGACATCACAGTGGCGCAGTTGCGTATGGCAGATGTGCCGCGTACGGGGGTGATTCATTCCTATACTGGCGGTATTTCATTGGCCAGAGTTTTTTTGGATATGGGTTATTATATTTCGTTTTCGGGGATTGTTACGTTTCGGAATGCGGCAACGGTACGGGATGTGGCTCGATATGTCCCAGAGGATCGAATATTGGTGGAGACGGATGCGCCGTATCTTGCGCCGGTGCCCTTGCGGGGGCAGCGTAACCGCCCGTGTAATGTACGGATAACGGCAGATTTCATTGCCGCTTTGCGCGGGCGGACGTCAGCGGCTTTTGCTGAAGAGACCACGTCTAATGCCTGCCGCCTATTTCGGTTGTTATAACGGTTTGACAACCTGTTGCTTCACTTACGACATACGATACGACAAGATTAATTGTGTAGAAGTGTCAGTTCTACTCGCGGATAATACGTAATGTATGGGCACCGCCCGAACCTGATGCAGATCAGTTTGTTATTGATCCATTGTGAATTCGTATTTTGCCAGTTTTACAGGATAACGAACCGACGTGTTGCGCGAAAAGATTTACGCACCTGTATGGATTTGGCGGGGTAACGCTCAGTGTATGGCCTCTTCTCCTAGGAAGACATCGCAATGGATGCGCAATGTCTGCAGGAAACTTGTGTTAGAGAAGCCGCCCGCGTTCGGATATTGATCGGTATGTTGAGCAGTTGCGTTGGTATGACATATTTAAATCGTGGATGCAATTCACCCGTAATACTGGCTGTTGTCCACATGATTGTAATTGGGTTTCAGAGAAAGACATTTTATGAAGTGTCCACGGTTAGTTTTGTTTGTTGGGAAGGGCGTGGTTCACTCATGTGGAGTAGCGCCGTTAACGATCGGTGCTTTTCTTCCGTTTGTTCAAAACGAGTTCATTTTTAACCCATTTTACAATGATAGGTCTTATTCGGTCGATTTCATTCCCATACAGTTTCATGTTCAATGGGTTTACGACACTATCGTCAATGATCGTGCTCACGGGTGGGTGCCATATTTCGGAATGAACCTAGGTCTTCAGATGCTCAACGGCACTTGAATTAAAAATATTCACCTCCCATTTCTCGAGTTTCTTCACGAAGCTATTGAGTTACAATTCAACGACCGGCGTAATCTCAGGTTGAGTTCAAGGATACAAGGATAGAAACATTATCACCCCGTAAATTCGATCGATTGGTTTCTTGAGACACGGCAGCAGGAAGTTGTGTACACAGGTTCGTGTTATCTCAGTTGTATACGGTGTATGGAGTGGTTCGCTGGGTGTAACTCGTCTGTTGCGGATTTTAATTCGACAGTTCCACTGAACTGCCGTTTTTATTGATTTGTATGTTGTATTATTAATGGGCTCATGGAATGTTTTTTTCTGATTTTGGAGATTGACCATGAGGCGGTGGATGAGTGGATAAGAAGATTCACGGTCTAGTCTCCAGTTGAACCCGTTGTCCTGTTTTCATATGCTGCATTTAACAGTGCAGAACAACCAACGGGTGATCTTATCGCCATGTGCGGACAGGAGTTCTCCAGAATTGGAAAATTGAAACAATGTAACGACACTCTGGTACTCAGTGTCTTTATCGTCGCAGCCGATTCTTTCGTATTTATGTTCCTTGACGTATCGCCGGAATAAGGCGATCATGTCGAGGGGCTGTGAACTCGGGCATGGCGAGCAATGCACGGACTCTAGCATAATAAGTTATGGTGCACATATACAGTAATCAGTGTTATGCGAACGAATCCCCATGCTTGATTGTTTTGATGTGGAAAGCGGGAATATCGCCATTGTAAGCAACGATTCCTTTCAATACGTTGGCAATATGAGATAGGGTTTGTGTTTAGGATCCCAGCCTTTCGCGACCGTAACTTTCGGGAATGGTTGACAAACCCGAGCCAGTTGTCGCTGTATGGGCTGTGTATTGGTAATCGTGCTGTTGTGAACGTTCTACCAATAGTGCGCCTGTAGAGGTTGATTGTTCCTGATACACGTCAGTATCAGGAATAGTCAAAATCTCGTCTATCGAGAAATCTTCTACATCCTCATCCGTATACGTCTTTCAGCTCGCTTTACGCGCCGTAAAGTATCCAAAGCTGGCGATCTGAATATAGCTGGTATGATAGGCGGTGTTAACAAAACTCTTGAAAAGGATAGAAAGCGTGATGTGATTACTTCCATAAACTTGTACCCAGACAGTATTCAGGATGGTGATAATCTGAACAGCCGTTACGTTTACGAACGGTAATGCTGTGATCAGAAGCCGATCGTGCGTATGGTACTGGCGACATTCCGGAGTGGCAGAATCAGTATGTTTACGATCGACTTTTTTCACGATACAGAGACCTCGATCTTCACGGAATGAAGGAAAGGATGGTACGGGGGAATAGGTGGAAGTCTTTATTTGTACTGTATACGAGGTGGCGCGATGTATGGGGATGTTGATGTCTACCTCGATTTGAGTTGTGATGAGATGTGAGATCTGCCTTGGAAATGTTTTCATTTTTACGTCAAGAAGATGGAAACTTTTTGCTATACTTCCACGCAATGAACGGAAATCCTACACCCTTTGACTTTTCTTATGCTGTGCGCCATACGGAAATCGTGTGTGCGCCTGAACGGTTATTGGATGCGTTTGACCAGACGGTGGTGGATTATACATTGCTGACGCAGCCGATGGATGACCCTTCCAAAACGCGCATTCGGGAGGGGAAGTTGCAGACGTTCCCGCCACGGATTTTGCTTCCTGGGGATCTCTCGCTGCAGGAATTGGAGGGCTTCGGCCCGCAGGCTCAGCGATACCTTGATTTCTTGCGGGAGCATGCGTCGAGGATCCGTATATTGCGCTATTCTTACCGGCTGCGGCGAGAGGCCTACAGTGAACATGTGGTGGCCGAGCCATTGGAAGGGGTGCGTGAGCGGCTAAAAGCGGAGTTTCAGGCTCATGTAAAAAGTCCGTATGCTGCGTTGGTCGTTGGCGTAGATGAGCCGTGGGATGTGTGTCTCTTGCATTTGTTTATGCGGCTAGTGCAGGCTTCGGTGCCGCAGGCGATTCAGGCATTTGAGGAGCGGGAGAAAGTTTCATTTCGTGAGCGGATGCCGAAGGATGCGCGGGATGAAGTGGAGCGTGCATTTGCCGCGGCAGAGAAAGATTCGGCATTGATTAAACCGCTTGGGCGGTTGTTGAAGGAAAAGGGGCTCTTTGAGCTTTATCAGGATCGTTTTTTTGCTTTGTTGCCGTAGATCGCAGACGAAATGTGAATAGAAAGAATACGCCAGGGCATAGTTGCTCTGGCGTTTTTGTGTGGGACGTCATCAATGGATGTAAGGCTGTGAACGGGGTTTACGAACGCATGCGAGTTCTCTTTGAACTGTTCCGATATAGTTTTAAGTTTGGTGGAGTAAGGAATCTGACTAGGAATAAAACGGTGTTTTTGGGGAATGAGAATGTCGCCATTCGTATGGGTTTCTGGACAAGGCGGAGCTCTATTGAGGAAAGGAAGCGCTGACGGTGTGATTCGAATTGCCCCGAGCCAATCCCCTCTGGGTGTATCTAGTTAAGTTGGAATCGCGTGTTTGTATTATTGTTGCGTTGTACGAAGTGTTTTTCACATTCTTGGTATGGGGTTTAAACAAAAAGTTCAGTGCATCTCAGCAAGTACTTCGCGTTCGGATGAGAAGAAAGCTTTCATGGCGTCTTCCGGTGTTTTTATTGCTCGGAGCGTCTCTAAAAGCTGTGTGTCTCGAATCATCATGCACAAACGTGCAAGGACATGCAGGTGGCGCATGTTTTCTCCGCAGCAGATCAGGCAAAAGAGATCGGTCGCTGAATCATCTTCTGCCCCGAACCACACCGGTCGTTGTGCCCGGGCAAGCAACATAAAGGGTTCGGCGATCAGATAGGGATCTTGATGGTGAGGATGGGGCAGGGCGATCCCCCCCGGAAGCGCCGTAGAGGAAAAGGATTCTCGTGCTTCCAGTTGAGTAAACAGATCTGCTGGATCGTATAATAACTCCAAGCGTTCTGCAAAATCCACTAGGTCGTGCAACACGCTTGTACGCGTCTTGGCTCGAAAATCGAGATCCACATAGGCCGGTTTCAATAATTGGGGGAATAAAACATCGTCTGCGCACGCCTGCGCCTCCAATCGTGTGGAGGCTGTGTGCTCCGGGGATAACTCTTTCTCTCGGAGGGCAAGGATTCGACGAGAACCCCAAGCATCTAACTCTGTGGCATCAAAGAAAACCTCATTACCCTGTTTTCGAAAGGGAACTTCTCGATATTTCACGGCATCACGCAGGACTTGCTCCGGGATGCGCAAATGTGCACATGCTTGCCGAAACGTGAGTTGCTGATGCATGGGGTGTCTTCTTATGGCCGTGAGGGAACCGGAATAACCCGGCTGTCTTCAGGTTCATTTTTGCCTTCTACCAATACGGCAGTTACCCCAGGCATGCCAGGACGATTTCGGGGTATTTGCAGAAAAGCTACATTCACCTTGGGTTCGGGGAGTGTTTGTCCCTCTTTCGTGCGGATTTCCCGCATTTTTTTGTCTCCGGTGATACTGAGCGTCCAGTTCGTTTTTTCTACGAATGGGTTTGCAATGCCCTGCCACACATTCAATCCGCGAATGGAGACCAGGTTGTAAAAGTTTGGGTCGTAGACAAACAAAAGCGCATAAGAATCAAAGTCGATTGAGGGCGGAAGGGCAGTGGTTTCTTTGGAATAAAGCTCCCACATTCGCAAAAAAGTAGCCTGATCGTTGATGATGCCAATCCCATGATATTGGAATCGCTTGGGTAGTATCTCGTCAAAAAAACGAACCGGGACGTCTAATGACCGTGTTTGTTCTGCCTGGCGTTGAGCTGTCAGTGCCGTTTCAGACACATACCGCCCCATTGTTGGCGCACACCCTCCCGTTACGGCCGCTACACCTAGCAGTATGCACAGGAAATACGTTTTATGGTTCAGTCTCATCTACCCAGTCTTTAATGTTTGAAACTCCGCTGCCCGGTGAACATCATGGCCACGTGGTGCTCGTTACAACAGTCGATAACGTCCCAATCGCGAATGGCGCCGCCGGGCTGAATAATTGCTGTTACGCCTTCCCGAATCCCAACCAGTGCTCCGTCTCGGAAGGGGAAGAAGGCATCTGAGATCATGCTGGCACCTTTTAATCCCCCGTTCATTTCCTGCGCAAACGCATCACAGGCTACACGTGCAGCAGTATCCTGCAATTCATTGTAAGGCGTTGCATAGACTTCACGTGCATGGCGATCGGCTAGTTTTCGATAGGCTTTATCGCGGGCGATTTCCGCTACGCCTACACGATCTTGTTCACCGGTCCCGATACCTACGGTGGCACCGTCTTTAACAAAGAGGATAGAGTTGGACGTTACACCGCTTTCAACTAACCAACCAAAGAGCATATCATCGAGCTCCTGAGGGGTCGGCAGCCGTTGAATACGATGTGTTCGCCCCTCCTTGTCCATCACCTCCGGAACAATCAACTGCTCGGGTGTTCGAGCCTCCGGAAGATAGCTTATTTGGGCGATTATACCTCCATCCATCAAGCTCTTGAAATCAAGAAACCGCTCGGCGGCATAGGTTTCAAGGCGTTCCATGGCTTCGATCCGCATAACGCGCAGGTTCTTTTTGGCGGCGAAGAGGAGAAGTGCTTCTTCGGTGAAGCTGGGCGCTACCACGACCTCCGCATAATTGCGCGTAATGAGCTCGGCCGTTTCTCGGTCGCAGGTGCGGTTTAACGCAATACAGCCGCCGAAGGCTGCAAGCATGTCTGCCTTGTTCGCCCGGTCATAGGCTTCAGCGATGGTGCTCCCTTTGGCTACACCGCAAGGGTTGTTGTGCTTGACAATGACTGCACAGGGCGTGGCCGCCAAAAACCGCAGGATGTTCAAGGCATTGTCTGCGTCTGTCAGGTTGATTTTCCCCGGATGCTTACCAAATTGTAAAAGCTCTGCATCCGTTACTAGACTGCGCCCCGGCTGAATCGTTCGCACGGCACCTAACGTTAGGTTACCATTTAGGAGGCGATACATGGCCGCTTCCTGTCCTGGATTTTCCCCATAACGCAATCCCTTGCGCACACCATCGATGGTCCAAGCGACCTTTTCGTAGATGAGCGTCTGGCGTGTGTCGCCGTCAATGAATGCAATCTCCATCCGGGGGGTGAAATGATCGTCCATCACCGTCTTATATGCGGCCTTGAGATCCACTGCCATGACAACTTCTCCAGGGATACAAAAATGGTGCGAAAGGCGGGGGTCGAACCCGCAACCTTTGGCTTCGGAGGCCAACGCTCTATCCAATTGAGCTACAATCGCACAGGACGCCCAGTATTGTAGCAAAACCACATCCTATACGCAAGTAAAATCGAAGAGTGTAACGTGCCAGCAGTGGAAACGGAAGACTGGATTGGGGGGTGTTACGTGATCGTGGCAATTTACAACCAATGTACAAATGCACGATTTGTTCATGGGATTGTGTTTGGACTGGCGGTAGTGGATACCTCTGTGGTACGGATGGATATTCTTAACGATGGCTTGGATTCCTTTTCTGTTCAAAAGTATATAGTAAGCATATAGTATAAGCACGTGGAGTGGTAGTATTTCCTTGTGTACGGTAATAGGTGTTCATTGTTTGAGTATCGGAATTATTTCCTCGTTAATATATTTTTGCCAGGCAGAGTCGGAGTTGCATCTATCAAGCTTTGTAAAACGCGTGTCCGAGGGGTATGCCATATGGGGTTATCATGACCATTGTCGTTTGTTCTTCAAGCCGTTCTTCCTAGTTTTGCTTATGGCTATGCTAATCGAAGGCCAAAACAACTCAAGTGAATGATATTACCGAACCCATCGAATGTGTCTTTACGTTCTACAGAGCTGGCGTAGAATGGTCTCCCGGGAGGGGCTGTTGGTAAGCCGCTTTCATTTGTGTTCGTAACATTTATACGAATGAAACACCTTTCAACGGACGTCATGTTTCGTATACGTTTTAATCGGCTCGCCGAGTTTTGTTTCTATATGTTCTAGAAAAGTTTCTGGGAGTGGTTTCTGGCAAACCCGCCCCAGCTTTGCTATGAGGTCGCCGCGGGTTTACCCTCAACTCGCCCCGACGTTTGAGTATACCAGATAATCTGGATTTATTTGTGTTTGAGGAGGGGTGGATGCAAATCGGTATGTGAAATGGAGTGTTTGGAGGCGCGGAAAATAGATGGGTTGCGGGAATCCGTTATTTATGTCATACTATTGAGACAGTTCGTTTTAGAAGGAAAGTTTTTCATGTCCATCATACTCGGCCTTCCCAAAGGTTCATTACAGGAATCGACGTTTAATTTGATGCGCCGCGCGGGTTTTTCGATGACTTGTTCATCCCGTTCATATGTCCCGACGGTGAATGATCCGGAGCTGAAGTGCCGGTTGATTCGTCCGCAGGAGATTGCCCGTTATGTAGAATTAGGGTTGTTGGATGCAGGCATTACAGGTTTTGATTGGATTTATGAAAATGGATCTGATGTACGCGAAGTATGTGAGATGTGTTACTCCAAGGCAACGAGCCGTCCGGTGCGCTGGGTGGTGGCTGTGCCGAATGATTCGCCCATTCAGTTCCCGAAAGATCTCGAAGGTAAGCGGATTGCCACGGAAGCTGTTGGGTTGGCGCGTCGGTATCTGGAGCAGCATGGTGTAAATGCCACGGTTGAATTCTCTTGGGGTGCCACGGAAGTGAAGGCGCCGGAATTGGTTGATGCGATTATTGAGCTGACAGAGACTGGGAGTTCGCTGCGTGCGAATAATCTGCGCATTGTGGATACGGTGCTTACATCGACTACACGGTTGATTGCCAACAACGCAGCATGGGAAGACCCCGTTAAACGGGCAAAGATTGAGCAGGTGGCGATGCTGCTTCAGGGCGCGTTAGCGGCGGAGAGCCGTGTGTTGCTGAAGATGAATGCGCCGGAGACGCAGGTGCCGGCCATTACGGCACTGTTGCCCTCGCTGCACGCGCCAACGGTTAACCGTATTAGTGCCAGTGGCTGGGTAGCCATTGAAACTGTTATTCTTGAGGATGAGGTGCGAGACCTTATTCCTGCCCTTCGCGCCGCCGGCGCTCAGGGAATCATCGAATTGGCCCTCAACAAGGTCATTTTCTAACCCCAAACAACACCAAGGAGCACGATCGTGGGTTCTATTAAGAAAAAACGTCGCGCCAAGATGTCCAAGCACAAATATCGCAAACGCATCAAGGCCAACCGGCACAAGAAGTAAGCCTTTTGGCTTGCGTACGAAAGCCCCGGCAATCCCGGGGCTTTCGTGTTTTTTCGGGATCATGCGTTGGAAAGAAACGTATTTTGCGGGTTATTTGGACGGAAGGGTGCTGTGAGGAGAAGATGGACATGTGTTATGCGTTATACCTGCATTGTTTTCTTGTATCGCGAGATACGTTATTTGGTATACTATGGGCATGAAAAATGATCAAACGCTTTTTTCGGGGAAGACCCTTTTGATTACTGGCGGGACGGGTAGTTTCGGCCATGCGGTGCTGAATCGGTTTTTGAATACGGACATTCGGGAGATTCGAATTTTTTCACGTGATGAGAAGAAGCAGGATGACATGCGTCACGCCCTGCAGAATCAAAAGGTGAAATACTATATTGGTGATATTCGCGATCGTCAGAGTGTGGACGGTGCGATGGAAGGCGTGGATTACGTTTTTTCTGCGGCGGCGTTGAAACAGGTGCCAAGTTGTGAATTCTTTCCGTTACAGGCGGTACAGACCAATGTGCTGGGTACGAATAATGTGATTGAATCGGCTATTGCGCATGGTGTTGGGCGGGTGGTGGTGCTGTCTACAGACAAGGCTGCTTATCCGATCAATGCTATGGGTGTTTCAAAGGCGATGATGGAGAAAGTGGCGATTGCACGTGGGCGGAGTCTGGGCGAAAACGCTAAGACGACTATCTGTTGTACGCGTTATGGTAATGTGATGGCTTCTCGCGGCTCGGTGATTCCCTTGTGGATTGAGCAGATCAAGCGCGGAGAGCCTATTACGGTTACGGATCCGAACATGACGCGCTTTATGATGACGTTGGAGGATGCGGTTGCACTGGTGGTGTATGCCTGGCAGCACGGGAAGAACGGCGATCTCTTTGTTCAGAAGGCGCCTGCCGCTACATTAATGACATTGGCGCAGGCATTGAAATCGCTTTATGGGGTAGATAATCCGCTGCGTGTGATTGGTACACGGCATGGTGAGAAGCTGTACGAGACGTTGGTTACACGCGAGGAGATGGCTCGCGCCGAGGATATGGGTGATTACTATCGAATTCCCTGCGACACGCGCGATCTGAATTATGACAAGTTCTTTTGTAAGGGTTCGGAACACGTGACCAAGGTGGAGGATTACCATTCGCATAATACGCGTCGGCTTGATGTGGAGGAGATGAAGCAAATGTTGTTACGGTTGCCGCAGGTTTGTGAAGATGTTGAGAACGCATGATGGCGGATGGAATTGAGCGGATTGACGGAGCGAGTTTTGCCGATGCGCGCGGGGTGTTGACCTATGTGAATGCGTTGGATCTTGCACCGGTGCGCCGGTTTTATCTGATCCGCCAATCGGAAACGGATCAGGTTCGCGGGTGGAATGGACACCGACAGGAACGGAAGTGGTTTTATTGTATTCGTGGGGCGTTTGCAATAGGGTTAGTGGCTATTGATGACTGGAGGTACCCCTCATTGGCATTGTCGGCAGAAGTGATTCGGGTGTGTGCGGAACAGGGACAGGTTATTTGTGTTCCAGCAGGATATGCCAACGCGGTGAAGGCGCTTGCGCCGGAGTCAGAGCTTCTAGTTTTCTCGGATCGTACGCTGGAGGAGTCCAAACAGGATAGTTTTCGGTGGGAGGTTTCTCGCTGGGTGGATTGGGAGACAGTGAAATGATACGGCTTGGAATTACAGGACAATCCGGGTTTGTTGGGGAGCATCTGCGTGCCTGGGCGGGTACACGTCCGGAAACGTTTGTCTGCATTCCGTTTGAGGATTCCTATTTCTCGGATGAGGCGCGGTTGCGGGCTTTTGTGCGTTCGTGTGATGCTATTGTCCATTTGGCGGCGGTTAATCGGGCATCGGATCCGGCTGTGTTGCGTGAAACTAATGTAAGGCTGGTGCAGCAGTTGGTTGCGGCCATGGAAGCGGAGGGCGTAACCCCACACGTGGTTTTTTCCAGCTCTATCCAAGAGAGCCGTGGTAATCCGTATGGCGATTCCAAACGGGAGGGGCGGGAATGCCTGGCAGCGTGGGCGAAGCGGCATGGTGCTCGTTTTTCCGGATGTGTCATCCCGAATGTGTTTGGTCCGTATGGACGCCCATACTATAATTCTGTGGTAGCGACATTTTGTCATCAGTTAACGCATGGCGAAACGCCGCATATTGATGCGGATGGTGAATTACCATTGATTGATGTGGGGGTGTTGTGCTGCCGGATATTGGAAATGATTGAACGGGGACAGACTGGGGATTGTATTTTACTTGAACCTATGGGGAAACGTCGCGTTTCAGAGTTGTTGAAAATGTTTAATGGCTTTAAGGAAACGTATGTAATGCAGGGGATCATTCCGGCGTTGCCGACACCGTTAGATGTGGCATTGTTTAATACGTTTCGTGGATTCTGTGAGTTACGGACATTTTTCCCATTCCCTTTGACAGCGCATGCAGATAACCGGGGTGTCTTCGTTGAAATTATTCGCCTGGCAGGTTGCGGGGGGCAGGTTTCCTTTTCCACTACGCGGCCTGGCATAACTCGTGGAAATCACTATCACACGCGTAAGATTGAGCGTTTTGCTGTAATTAGAGGGCGTGCTCGGATTGCCTTGCGCCGAGTTGGGCATTCAGAGACCTACACGTTTGAGTTGGATGGTGCGGCGCCGGCATTTGTCGATATGCCAGTCTGGTTTACGCACAACATTACCAATATTGGAACAGAAGATCTATATACTGTTTTTTGGATCAATGAGCCCTATCATGCCGCAGATCCGGATACTTACTTTGAGGAGGTCTAAGGTGGAAAAGTCTAGGTTGAAAGTGTTTACAATCGTGGGTACCCGCCCGGAGATCATTCGTTTGGCGGCAGTAATCAAGCGGTTAGAGGCACATTTGGATCATCGGATGATTCATACTGGACAAAATTATGATTACGAGCTCAATCAGGTCTTTTTCGAGGAATTGGGGCTCCGGGAGCCGGATTATTATCTGAATGTGGACACTTCAAGTTTGGGGCATGTATTGGGTGAAACGTTGATTCGGGTGGAGGAAATCTTTTCCCGGGAATGTCCAGATGCCATTCTGATTCTTGGGGATACAAATGCTGCGATTGCCGGGATCATGGCCAAACGGATGAAGATTCCGATTTATCATATGGAAGCAGGGAATCGCTCGTTTGATCTTAACGTTCCAGAAGAGATTAATCGACGGATTATTGATCATATTGCCGACTTCAATCTGGTTTACACTGAGAATTCCCGGAGGCATCTTTTGAGTGAGGGGTTGCCGCATCGCAGCATATACGTGACGGGGTCTCCAATGTACGAGGTGCTTACGCAGTATCGTGAACGGATTGAACAGTCTGCTGTTTTGGAGACACTTGGGTTGGAGCCCAAACAGTATTTTATTGTCAGTTGTCATCGAGAGGAGAATGTGGACTTTCCCACAAATCTGCGGAAGATTGTGACGATGCTCAACGCGTTGGCTGAAACGTATGGGTTCCCGGTGATCGTTTCCACACATCCTCGCACGCGCAAACGGCTTGAAGCCCTTCAGGATATTTCGATTCATCCACGCATTCGTTTTCTCAGGCCATTTGGATTTTTCGACTATAATGCACTTCAGATCCATGCAGCCTGCGCTATTTCTGATTCCGGCACCATTAGTGAGGAATCAAGTATGCTTAATTTCCCTGCGGTAACGATTCGGCAGGCATTGGAACGTCCTGAGGCCATGGATGCCGGAACCATTGTTCTTACCGGGTTGGAGCCGGAGACTGTGTTGGATTCGGTGGCGTTGGTGATGGAAGAGTTTCGCGAGAATGGTGGGCATTATGCTCGTATTTGTCCGGAATACCAGGTGACAAATACCTCCTGGCGTGTCTTGAAGATTATCCAAGGGACTGCCAAGTTAGCCAATCGATGGAATGGGATTGAACAAAAACACTGAAATTTGATATAGGTGTCCATGCACACGAAACGGTCGAGGATGTAATGACGTACTCGCTATGGTGTATTCCCCGCCTTGGACTGAAAAGAATTGATTAAGATTATTATTGATCAGTATTTTTCTCGTTATTGGCGGTACATTTCTGTAGATGATTTCGTTCCCATTCGGCACAATGCGTTTCGTAGGCTTGTATCTTTTCAGAAAGGCGTTCGAGTACGGCTTGATCTCGGCGGATTCGGTCGCTCAATGCATCGCGCTCTATTTCTAATAATCGCTTACGGGCAAGGAGTGTTTGATCTCCTTGCTTGAAGAGTGTTACATAATGCGCCAGCGTTTGGATGGACAAACCTGCTGAGCGCATACAACGAATGAAGTGTATCCAATTCAGATCCGTTTCGGTGTAATCGCGTTTGCCTCCGGGGGTACGTGTTACATGAGGAATTAATCCGGCTCGTTCATAATAACGAAGCGTATCCGGGGTAACGTCATAGCGCGCGCAAACTTCAGAGATGGTCATAAGGATGTTTTGCTCCCAAGGGCGGATGATGCGTTAAAGGAGAGGGTTTTAGGGAGGGTTGTTTTTAAGAATGCACACAGCGCGGAGGAAAAACACCCCCGCGCTGTGTGTATTCCGAAATACTTTAACAGATGGTTATTCTGCTGCCCAAAGTTCAGCCGGATATTCACCGGCGTTCACCATTTTACGGATGGCCTCGACGACCACGGGTTTGTCTTCGCGATAGGTAACGCCGAACCAGCTGCTGTTGGTTGGGAGGACTTTTACGGTAGCCTTACCTTCTTTTACCAACTCATCAACGTAGAAGGGAATATACCATTCAGCTTTCAACTGCCCCTCATGCGCTTTGAACCATTCTGTAAACCGTTCTTCCATACCCTCGAAGAGGGCAGGAGTGAAACCCCAGAGATTGAGGGAGACGCGGTTCTCTCCTTTGAGCGGAACAGGCGCGGCAGGATTTTCCTCATTTTGAATGGTACCATCAGGTTTACGGGTAATTTTCGTCATCTCGGTGACGCCAAGCAATTTCCCCTCAGGGGAAACTTCGCAGATACCACGTGCAACCGAGCCATTTTCGGAAAGTGTTTGATCTAGCCGATAGCCGACCATTGCGAAGGCCTTTGGTTTGGCCTGGGTGTCTACCGTCGAGAGGAAGTCTGCCAGGCGACGGAACGCATCTGCACCATAAAAGTCATCAGCATTGATGGCCGCGAAGGGCGCATCAATCACGTTGCGTGCGGAACGGATGGCGTGAGCCGTTCCCCAAGGCTTTTCGCGCCCCTCGGGGAAAGTACATCCTGCTGGCAGGTCATAGGGGTCTTGAAACGCCAATGCAATTTTGATTTTCCCCTCATATTTCGAAACAATTTTCTCGCGGAATGCTTCTTCAAAATCCTTACGGATAATGAATACCACCCGGTCAAATCCCGCACGAATGGCATCGTAGATCGAGTAATCCATGATGGTTTCTCCCGAGGGACCAACGGAATCGATCTGCTTTAGTCCGCCGTAGCGGCTACCCATACCGGCGGCCAAAATCAAAAGCGTAGGTTTCTTCATGCGTCCAATACTCCTTATCTTGGGATTTCCCCATATAGGAGAGCAGTATACCGAACTTGAAGCGTTTCCTGCAAGTATTTATAACAAGTTGTGAGGTCTTCTCATCTATCCCAGTGTAATCCCTTTCTTTCCTGTTGTTGAGCCAAAGATCGCTCAAAAACGCTCTATAACAGGGGTTTGAATAACGCGCAACAGGGGAATATATAGCAGCATGTAGACGTCTCCTTGCTGTAACCTGTTTTTGGCTTTGATTTTATTTGTCCGAGTGGGGCAGATGGCTTCAAGCGTGATCGGTTCTGAATTTGTCTTGCGTTGAGTCTTATTTCGTCTCGATGTGGGGTTGAATTGGTGTGAGTAGGCGGGATGGCCTGGGTAGGCAGAAAGTAGATTTGTCTTTGGTTGTTGGAGGATGGGGAAGTTCGAATGAAAACACAATAAGGAATCCGACGTGTTTTGAGACTCTTTGTCCGTGTTTTATTGAAGAGACGATTGTTTGGGTGTGGAAAATGATGCGTATATCGACTTTCAGATCTTAGGATGTAGGATAATACATTGGTGTTGACCTTTGTGTGAGTGCAAGAAGAGGTTTATTTTGTTATACTTCTCTAATAAAAAGGGTAGAACGATGTTGCTTGACGTTTTAAGTGCATTTTTAGATACCACGGGGAAAATGGCTCCATGGCTGTTGGGTGGCTTTCTGTTGGCAGGTTTTCTGAGTTTATGGGTTTCTCCAGGAGTGGTCAGCCGTTATCTCGGGCGACGCCGGGGATGGCGGGCGATTCTTTGGGCTGTAGGCCTTGGTGTGCCATTGCCGTTATGCTCTTGCGGGGTGCTTCCGGTGGCGGTTGGATTAAGAAAAAACGGCGCGGGGAGAGGGGCAGTGGCGGCTTTTCTGATTTCCACACCGCAGACGGGGGTGGATTCTTTTCTGGCCACTTGGTCATTACTTGGGGTGCCGTTCGCCTTGATGCGGATTGTTGTGGCTGTGATTACCGGTCTGGTTGGCGGATTGTTGGTGAATGCATTGGATCATGACGTCGAGTTGACAACGACTGAAGTGTCTGTTTCGATTTCGGATGTGCGGGGTATTGTGGGGCGGATTCGTGCGGCGGCGTTGTATGGGTTTGGTACGTTGTTTGGCAGTGTGTCGGCGGCGTTGCTGGTGGGGTTGGTAATTTCGGCGTGTATTTGGGCGTTTGTTCCGCCGGAAGTCTTTTCGGAGCGATGGTTGGGGAATGATTGGCTGGCATTCCCCGTGATGTTGTTGGTTGGAATGCCGATGTATGTTTGTAGCACGGCCTCGATTCCTGTGGCGTTGGCGTTGATGGCCAAGGGGTTGTCTCCGGGAGCGGCGTTAGTTTTTTTGATTGTTGGGCCGGCTTTAAATGGGGCAAGTTTAACGACACTGCTGAAGTTGCTTGGGCGGCGGTGTACGGTGATTCACTTAAGTGTGGTGGCGGGTTTTTCTGTAGCGGCTGGTGCGGTCCTGAATGGGTTGAATGCTCGATTCGACTTTCTCCCCCGATACCAGGAGATGGAGGGGGAATGTTGTCGGATGGAGAGTGGGGCATGGTTTTCAAAGGGGTGTGTTGTTGCCATTCTATTTCTCTTTGGGTACCATCTTCTGTTCAAACCGATGAGGCAGCGCATGATAACGAGGAAGAAATATTCTTCAGAGCAAACGGTGGTAACCGTCCGCGGGATGTCATGTGATCACTGCCGAACTATGGTGGAGCGGTTGCTGGAGCATTATCCTGGCGTGTCTCGGGTAACACAGATGGGCTCGGATGCGTTTGGTGTGGAAGGTGTGCTTCCGGATACACTGCGCAGGGATTTGAAAGCTTTGGGCTTTGAGCTGGTAGAGTAAGGCAGAGTAATGAGTGTACGCCCGATAGCGCTCATTGCGAATGGATCGGAGCCGAATACGGGGCCGGAACGTGCGGCGCTCGCCGCGTGTTTCGGGTGTGTATGTTGCGATCGACTGCCTCCCATCGGGGCACCACCATTATTGCAGATTGTGGGAGATCTGGATTCTTTGGATGTTTCGGGCGTATCGCCCGGGTTGATAACGGATTGCCATGAAGATCAGGAAAGTAATGATTTAACAAAAGGGGTACAGTGGATTTCACGGCATTTCCCGCAAGCGTTAATCCATTATTTTGCTGTTACGGGAAAAAGGGAAGATCATACGCTGGCGAATCTGGCATTGATTGCGGCTATGCAACGCCCGGCGCAGGTATTTAGTGCTTCGGGTTGGTTCAGGGTGTTGTTGGCTGGTGTGCATCGGCTTACAGTGCGTCCGAAGGAGGCCATTTCATTCCTTTCATTTGTACCGCAACGAATTTCTGCTTCCGGTGTTGTTTGGCCGGTGGAGCGGTTGCTGTTGGATTCACTTTGGCGAGCTACGCTGAATCGTTGCAGAGGAAAAGTGGTGATGGTACGATGCGAGGCTCCGTTGTTGGTATTTCAGCCATGGAAGGGTTTATGAAACGGTTAATGTTGCTCTCGTTACTGGCGGGGTGTCTGTTTGCCGGAATGGCGTGCGCACCCTATTGGTATAAAAAACCTGTTTATTTTACAGTTCAGGAGTCTCGGTTAAACTGGGTACAGATCTTTTATCAGGCAGATGAAAAAGCGCCGCGAGTTCGGTGCGATTTGAAGAACAACGGGGTGGTTACGGTGTTGGAGGGGCACTCCGTGACGGTTGGAGACGATTTTAATATTGAGTATGATAAACCGGCTTTCGGAGATGTCCGCAAGTATCATTACACGATGAGTGCAAAGATGTTCCGAGACTCGTTGCAGGTTTTGGTGGATGTTGGGTTGATGAAGGAGGAGGCTCCGGGGGAAGATACACCGGTTTATCCCAAGGTGATGGTGCGGGCAAACATTAATCATCACCGCATTGAAAAGTTCACGTTTGACACTGCACTGATCGGTGAAATTAGAACGCAGTTATTTCAGTTCAAAATGTCAGGAATGGTTCAGGAACGTTGATGTTGGGTAATGCGGGTCGTTCCCAGTGATGGGAACCCGGTGTGATCTACATTGAAAAGGTAAAGCCTTCAATATCTTGATCGATGGCGGGTGGAGGCTCATCTGTGAAGTGAATGTCTTGAGCGCGTTGGATTCGCCCTTGCTCGAGTTGTTTTCGAGCTTCCGGTGAACCAGCCAGCCAAGCACAGTCGCCACGTTGGCGGCGCATAAGGAAATGTCGTCGTTCGGTGGTGAGTGCGGCAATGGGAAGTTGCAGGTGGCGCAGTTGACCATCACCCATACAGGCACGGCAGGAAAGGCGTCCGTTTTCTTTGCTGAACGTACTTATCATGCGCAGAAACTCTGGATCCTCGAATCCTTGCGCTTGGGGACCTCCAGGGCGTCCGAAAGCGAGCAGGGCATATTTGACGTCAGAGATGGAACGATTCAGTTTACGATTGAGTAGAGTGGTGGCACGGGAGGGCTTGAATCGGCGGACATCATGGCAAATTCCGTCCTTCCCTGGGAGCATGGGGCAAGCATATAGGTGTGGGCACGGGGCATAGATCGGCACTTGTTGTAGCATGGAGCGTAGGGCAAGCAGACGTGGTGTAACGCCGTGTACGACCGGTTCTAAAATCAGAATAAAGGCGGGAGCGTCTGTCGCAAGGTTGTCGCGGAGAATGTGCAACAGCGGAAGTGCATCTTTTGGATGCGAAAAGATTTCGTTGAGAGCGAAGGATATCAGGATGAGGTCATAGGAACCCTTTGGGCGGAATGACCTAAGATCTTGCTGCTGAGTGATAACATTTGGCAAAAATTCTGGGAGAGCCTGTAATGCGGTGGCGGACCAATCTACGCAGGTGGTTTCTACCTCATTGTTCCCCTGAGAATGAAAGAAGTCATTGGCGGCTAGTGCGGCGGAACCGAGCCCGCAGCCGAGATCTAGTATGCGGATGGGGCGTTTCGGAAAGGTTGGAAGCCGAGTAAGAATGCCGGAGAGGGCTTCGTAGGTTCTGGTGTAGGTTTGTGGTGCAAAGAAGAGTGCGTAGGCAGTGAGGCGGTCAGCGTCATCCAGGTATTTTTTGAAATGTTCCGGGCGGACGTCTGTGAAACTCTTGGAGAGTTGTTCTGCCATCGGTTCTAAACGAGGTAGGGCATGTAGGGGGCATCGTGAGAGCCCCCAGGTTTCCAGTTGCTCCAAAGCTGGATGTTGCATGGAGGAATCCTTATTGGGTACGTTCAGTTGAATGAGGCATAGGGGTCATCGGTAGCACAACCTGCGGCGTCAGTTTTCCAGTGTGGTTCGATTGGTTTGGTTGGTTTGTCTCCTGCGTGTGAACCATGTGTTTGACTGGGATCATCAACGGAGGAGGTTAAGTGTTTAGATTGGGGGGCGATAGTAGGTGTCAGAGGACGGGGGAGTTGTTTCGAATGAAGAGGAATGGATTGGAGAAACGAGGGGTTTAGGGCATCCATAAAGGGTTCAGCCTTATTCCATTCCAGTGATTTGAGGCGTTTACGCGAAAGTGTTAATTGGAGTGCTTCCGGATCGTTGGCAGGCAACCGCTTGATGGCGAGGGCGTATTCATCCAACCAGAAACGGAGGACAAGATCTTGGGCAACGCGTAATGGAGTGCTTTCTTCGTCTCCGGTCATACGGTCAGGTAATGTGAGTTGACGTGCCAATTGTAGGGTGAATGCCTGATCTTCTGCAGAAAGGGCGAGTTGGTCGCTTTTTTGTAGGGCAGCAGTTACAGCTAAATCATAAAGTTTTGCAGCAAAAGGATGGCGGACAAAAACAGGAGGCAGGTGTCTGATCAGACAATCCATCACATCGTGGTCGGTGAAGTGATGAACAAGTAACTCACAAAGGGCGGCACAAAGGTTATGTGAAGCTTCCAGTTCGGAGAGGGTTATTGTCGGGGAAGGGGTACCTGTTTGTGTTACCTCCAAGGGGGCATTATCGGGGGATAAAACATCGATGTCATCGGCGGCCATCCAATTGTCATCGCTGAAGATGTCCTGCTCTGTGGCATTGGGCTCATAAGCGGGCGGAGGCACGGGATTATGGGTAGGTTTATGTGAATCCCGTTGTGTTATGGGTAGGTGTGGTTGTCGGGCTAGGAATGCATCTCGTCGTCTAGCGGCTTCTGCGGCATCGTTTTGAAGGGTCTTGAGATCTTCTCGAAGGGTCTCAACCGGGAGTTGAAGAGCGTGGGCAATGTCTTGCAAAAAACGTGCGCAGAGTACGGGCTCTGGACAATCCAGAATGGTGGTTACGGCGGTTTTTGCGATTCGCATGGTAGCATCCATGGCGTCCGGCGCGGCTTCCCGCTCGCGAAGGCGGCGCACAAGGTAGGGGGCTGGGTCTTCAGCAGAAGCCAGGACGTGGCGAAAAGCTTCAACGCCTTGTGTCTTCAAAAGAGAATCGGGATCTTCTCCTGAGGGAAGCGTGACAATACGAACGGGCATTCCGGCGGAGAGAAAAAGCCCGAGCGTTCGAATGGCGGCTTTGGTGCCTGCGGCATCCCCATCGAAAACCAGATCGGCCGTATCGGCATACCGTTTTAGAAGGGTAACGTGGTCGGCTGTAAAAGCTGTACCTTGTGAAGCAACGGCAATGTTGAACCCGCAAGCGTGGCAGCGAATAACATCAATTTGCCCCTCGCATACCAATGCACGGCGAGGAACGGCTTTGGCAATGTATGTGCGCGCAATGTGGAGTGCATAGAGTGTTTGTGACTTTTTGAAGATGTCAGTCTCTGGGCTGTTGATGTATTTGCCGGTATTTTTTGCCGGATGGATCAGACGGCAGGAAAAGGCGACAATACGTCCTTGGATATCGCAGATCGGGAAGGTGATTCGGCCATGAAATCGGTCGTAGTAGGTATCGGTCGGTGTTCGGGGGGGAGCCAATAGTCCTGCCGCCACCAATTCATCCGGAGAAAATGAACGTCGTTTTGCCCATTCTAGCAGCGTGTCACGTCTATTAGGAGCATATCCAATGCAGAATTGTTCGCTGATAGAACCGTCCAGTGCACGGGCAGAAAGGTAGTCTCGTGCAGCTTGAGCCTCTTTTGTCTGTAAAAGACAGCGCCGATAAAAGGCTGCAACTTCCTGGTTGATTTGATAGAGCCGGTTTTTTAATTTGGCCTGTGGATCGTATCGTTCTTCAATATGAATGCCTGCACGCTCTGCCAGTTTTTTTACGGCCTCGCTGAAACTGATTCCCTCGAATTTTTGAACGAAGGTGAAAATATCGCCATGTTCACCACATCCAAAACATTTATAGAATCCTTTATCGGAACTTACGTGAAAGGATGGTGTCTTTTCTTTATGAAATGGGCAGCATGCCTTGGCACTGCTGCCGGCGCGATGGAGGTCAATGCCATATTCGCTGATCAAGTCTACCAAATCGATACGCGCTTTGATTTCGGATAAGGTGTTGGCATCAAAGCTCGCCATTACAATGTTCCTTTTCTGTTTGATTGATGGCGGATTGTTGTGGTGTTGCTGACGTTCGGGTGAGTATGGTTGTTAGTGCGGGAAAGAATTTCTCTTGCCAGAATTGGAGCATAGCTCGTGTTCCAGAATGGGACTCCAATTTCTCAGATGACGAGTCCACACATCCACGGATTATTGAACTGACTGAGGCGAAGAGGCTTATCAGTAAAACGGCTTTCAAGGCGCCAAAAATACCTCCAAGAATAGCATTGAAGGGTTGGGGGATGATCCATATCCCAACGCGTCGAATCATGGCGGTTAATATGAGGAATATGAGACTTGCCAACAACACCAGGGATAATACGGAATAAAAGGTCGAGGCTCGTTCAGTATTTCCTGGGAAACTGCTTACAATCACTTGGCGAAGCGGATCATACGCGAAGAAGAGGATACCACAAAACGCAATTATTCCAACCAAGGGAGCCAATTCTCCGGTCAACCCTCGCCAGGCTCCGCGCACGATAAAGAGTAAAACCCCAATTGAAATGGCTAGTGTCAACACGTCCATATATATAAGGTGCAGAAAAGATACTCGATTACGATTCTGACCCTGGAACCGGTGGTAAAGCGCCAGAAATTTCCTCGTCAGAGAGATAACAGGCTGGATCTTCACCCCAGATTTCGCCTGTGGCAGCCTCCCCACGTGCACGGAAGTTCCCTCCGCAAATGGAGAGAAATCGACAGGTTTTACATCGTCCGGTAACGTGTTTCGGTTTCTCGCGAAGCGCGGCTAGCAAAGATCCTGACGGTGGATTTCCCCAGATTTCTCCGAAGGGCTTTTCCTGGACGTTTCCCAGTGGTTTGTCTCGCCAGAATTGGTCTGGATAAACAGTGCCGTCCCACGAGACGCAGGAAAGCCCATTTCCGGAAGAATTGCCACCGTTCATATGTAAAAGTTGCAATACGTCATTGGCTCGTGGATGTCCTTCCCGAACCATGCGCATCCACAAATAAGGCGCATCTGCATGATTATCAACGGTCAGGACTTCTAATGGATGTTCGGCATTAAAGGAGGCCGCAGTTTCATCGATGATTCGATCGAGCGCCTGCCGTGTCTCTTCATGCGAAAGGTCGTTTGCTCGAAGATTTGCCCCACGCCCGGAATAAACCAAGTGATAGAGACAAA
Organism: uncultured Lentisphaeraceae bacterium; assembly: GCA_937892925.1. Lineage (GTDB taxonomy): Bacteria > Verrucomicrobiota > Kiritimatiellia > RFP12 > DVOR01 > Spyradenecus. The sequence goes on along the minus strand of CALBHX010000072.1, from coordinate 8,425 downwards.
TACGCGGGATACGTTCTTCACGCATCAGCTGGAAAATGGCAGGGATTTCTTTTACGTTGGCACGCGTTAATGTTACACGAAGTCCAACCTTGACACCGGCATCACGGCAAGCCCGAATGGCCGCCAGGGAACGGTCGTAAGCGCCCGGAACGCCGCGGAAAGCATCATGCGTTTTTCGAACACCATCGATACTGATACCTACGTAACTGGCACCTATAGTATGAATACGCGCAGCTACTTCAGGTGTAATCAAGGTGCCGTTTGTGGAAAAAACTACACGCAGGCCTCTTTCGCGTGCATAGGCCGCCAGATCCAGAACGTCTGGGCGGACAAACGGTTCGCCACCAGAAAACAACACCACAGGGCATCCAAACGCTGCGAAACCATCAATGGCCTGTCGGCATGCCTGCGTACTGAGCTCTTGTGAAGTATCTGGTATCCCGGAGGCATAACAGTGCTGGCATCTTAAGTTGCATCGTTGCGTGATATTCCACACAACGATAGGTTTCTTATCAGCAGAGAATTGTAATAAGTGGCTCGGTAGGGTAGCACTTCTTCGGCCGTATCGTAAAGGGTCAGAGGCCTCAGCCTGCCCCATATAAAGCTTGGAAATTCCAATCATGGCTTACATTTCCGGTAAACTGTTGACCCACTTCCGATAAGACTCGGGAGCTTGTCCGTAAAGTTTCAGGTAATATTCACCAAAAACCCGAGCTTCAGGTAATTTACGCTGGGCAGTGAGAATACGCATGTACAAATCTGCTAGAAAACGATTTCGCCGCTGTGTGACCATGGCTGGGCGCAAATAGGATAAGGCCAATTCGTAACGTTTGGCATCGTAGGCTAGCTGAGCCGCCTCAATACGTGCATCCTGTGCATTTTCCCGCAGCGCAATCGCTGCGGCATACGCCTTTAATGCGGTTTCCTTGTGATTGTTTTTGGCAGCCATCCGCCCGGTTTCCAGCGCGGCATCAAAGTTTGATGGATCGGCCTTGGTAGCCTTGGCGAAGAGAGCCTCTGCGTCTCGCCATTGCCGTCGTGCTTGCTTTTCCTTCGCCGCCTTAATGGCTTTTGCACAGGCGCTGGCATCGCCAACGGCCGCCGGTACTTGTTGCAGTCGCGCAAGATTTTTTTCTAGGCGTGTTCGCCAAGTTTGAGCCTCCCGAACTTGAGGCGCCCCTTTCGGCAACAGATGTTCGGCCAACGTAAAGAAGTCCAAGGCTGCTTGTCGTAACAGCAGCGGCTCTTTGACACTCAACATACCGAGATTGAAAACGGTGGTCGCATCCTGTGGTGCATCGTACCACGCCGATAAAAGCATTCCCAGCGCACCGTCCACTCGTCCCTGTGCACGGTACAGTTGTGCTAGGCGGGAACTTACGCGCACGCGAAGCGCAATATCCCGACTGTTTAATACCTGACGATACCATTGGAATGCGGTTTCCGGCTGCTTCTCTTCTTCGGCGATCATGCCAAGCAGTTCCCGGCATCCATCTGCTTCTGGGGCGTTGCCAGACAATCGTAAAGCGTGCTCTGCGGCTTTTCGTGCCGTTGAAGTATCTTTTGCTCCATAAGCTGCCAAAGCCAAATTCCGATACAACACAGCCCGTTCACCAGTTAAGCGCAATAAAGCTTCATACCCGGCAATCGCTTTCGCATATTGTTTTTCGGCATAAGCCTTTTCTGCACGGGCAGCAAGTGTTTTCTCATCCGCCGGTGAACAACCAACCAAAACACTTCCCAACCCGAACAAAAAGAGAAAAAAAAGAACCCGCATAGCAGCAACTCCAAGCTGAGATCAAAACCGACTCCAGTCTATCAAAACTCATGCACAGGTGTCATCGGGAAGCACGTCTTTAAGATAGGTGCGTTGTAGGTTACCCGCAAGAACGCATCATAGGCTGAATTCTCACCCGGTATGATCCTCAAGCTTCGTCTTGCGCTACGGACAAAAAGTCTGGTAATGCCGCAACGCCTTCGTATAGAGCCTTACCGACAATGGCTCCCCAGATGTTGGGGCATTTCAATGAGTGAAGTGCCTGAATATGCTCCGGCAGTGAAATTCCTCCAGAGGCAATAATATGAACATGGGGAACCGCTTCTGCCAACTGTTTCATAGCTGGCAGGTTCGTCCCGCGCAGCATTCCATCCGTGGCGGTGTCAGTATAAATAATGGTCTGGACACCACAGTCAGCCACGCGCTTGGCTAGATCGATTGCCCTAACAGATGATGTTTCCACCCATCCACGTGTTTGGACAAAACCATCCCGAGCGTCAATACCAACGGCGATGTGCGCTCCATATTGCGTGACCCATCGCGCCAGCTGTTTTGTTTGTTCCAACGCACCGGTTCCGATGATTGCCCGTGCAACACCTGCTGCGAGTACGGCGTTCAGTGCTGCTTCCGTTCGGATTCCGCCTCCTACTTCCACGGATAATCCGCTTTCACGCACAATGTCGGCGATTATCGTTGCATGGCGCGGTGCTCCAGCAAAGGCACCATCCAAATCCACCACGTGCAGATACTTAGCACCTTGTTCTCGAAATGCTTTCGCTTGAGCTATCGGGTCTTTTGAGTACACCGTCTGCTGATCGGCGCGCCCTTGTTTTAAGCGGACACAACAACCATTCATCAAATCAATCGCAGGCAAAAGAATCATGGGACAAGCTCCCGCTGTGAATTTTTAGTTAGAGTGTACCCTTGCTTGAGGGAATGTCGGAATCGCGCGGATCGGACTCAATGGCCATTCGCAGTGCCCGTGCGAGACCTTTGAAAACCGCTTCGTAGGCGTGATGAACTTCTGCGCCATAGGGCTGGATAACGTGTAGATTCATGCGCGCATTTGTGCAAAATGCCCGCATGAACTCCTCAAGCAATTGTACATTAAAGTCCCGGATGTGCTGTTCAGGGTGAGAGATCTTCCAAACGAGGAATGGTCGCCCGCCAAGATCGACCAGTACGTCTGCTCGAGCTTCATCCATTGGCAACATGAAAAAGCCGTACCGGCGGATGCCTTTGCGTTCGCCCAGTGCTTGATTCAGCGCTGATCCCAGAACCAATCCAACGTCTTCAACCGAGTGGTGATAATCTACCTGTAAATCACCCTTGCACGTTACCGACAGATCGATCAGCGAGTGCCGGGAAAAGAGCTCCAGCATGTGATCAAAGAATCCAATTCCTGTACAGATCTGGTGCTTCCCTGTACCATCGAGATTCAAGCTCAGTGAAATATCCGTTTCGCGGGTGGTTCGTTTAAGCGTGGCTTGTCGCATGAGGGATTCTCCTGGAATGAGAGGGATTAAACACCGATACGGCTCAGGACGTCCAGCAGCCGCGCGGTTTCTTCCGGCGTACCAACAGTAATTCGTAGATATTGCCCCGTCCGCTTGCCAGGGAAGTAACGTACAAAAACGTGTTCCTGACGCAGGGTTTCAAAAATTGCTGCCGCAGAGGTTGTGGGTGGGGGGGCTGCAAAAAGAAAGTTTGTGGCCGATGGAAGCACGTGCCAACCCCGTTGAGAGAGTGTCTTTGAAAGGCTTTCTCGCGTCTTTATAATGGCGGCTACGTTTGCCCGCATATGCGGCATATCCGTTAAAGCGGCCATGCCTACTGCCTGAGCCAGCGCATCCATGTTGTAAGAATCTTTGACTCTGTAAAGCGCATCAATCAGAGGCTCCGGCCCAATGCAGTACCCAAACCGGATTCCCGCGAGTGAAAAACTTTTGGAGAGCGTTCGCATGACCAGGGTGTTGGTGTTTTTGGACGCAACGGCCAATGGCATACAGTTGGCCGGGGCAAAGTCTGCATAGGCTTCATCCACCAAAAGAACGCCTTTGAACCGTTGGGAAAAGTCAGCAATGATTTCTGGATTTGTCATGCGTGATGTCGGCGCGTTTGGGTTTGTCCAAACAAAGGCATCAGCGAAGTCTTCCGGCGGCATTGGGCAGGAAAAATCTTCATTTAATGGGAACGGTTTACCCCGGGCATCCCGGATCTCTGCCAAAACGGAGTAGAGGGAGTAGGTCGGTTCAAAATAGCCGATGGTTCCCCCCGCCTCAACGAATGTCCGAGTAAAGAGCGATAGGATTTCATCCGAGCCGTTCCCAATAAACACCTGATTCGGAGAACAGCCATGCAGTGAGGCAATATGTTCTCGGACCTGGCGGCACACGGGGTCTGGATAACGGCGAAGCGACTGCCAATCAAAGGCCGCCAACGCCTTTCCCACGTTGGGAGAGGGCGGGTAGGGGTTTTCGTTGGTATTCAGTTTCACCATACCCGGAAAATGCGGCTGTTCACCCGGAACATATCCGGCTAGATGCTCAAGATGTTTGCAAACAAAACTCATACTGCGTCCTAACCATGAAGAAACGGAAAGTATAACACACTTGTTTCGGACTGTCCGAAGGGAGAACCCTCGGACAGTCCGAATAAAATCCAATGACGGGATGTTTTAGAACGTGGTCAGGTGAAAATATGGCGATGGCGTGTGGGCAAAATAGCTCCGTGATTAGGAGAGAAATAGATAACGTGTACCTGCCGTCAAGGTATGTATCCGAGCCTGTTTGCCTCATTATATTGAACCTTGGAAGAGTCGTGAAGTTGACTTTCCCGGTCGGGCGTGGCATATCAGCCAACAATTGTTCCCGTTGGGGACAGTGCGTTGGATTGGGATTCAAACGTTATGGTGTTAAGGTGGATGATCAGAATGAAGCGGATAATGGTATTGTTGGGCATATTGGCAGCGGCAGCCTCTGCGCAGGCTATTTCCTTGGCTTGGGATATGAATCAATTGTCCGGGGTGGCCACCTCGAACGGCTGCATGCTGTATGACTTTTCTTCTGAGTGGAACAGAACGGGTACGTTTGCGTTGAAGGTAACCTTCACCATGGCCAGTGTTACAGACACCACGGCGGTGGCCATTGGGCCGAAAGCATCGTTTCCGGCAGCGTATGGCGGAACGGATAAGACGGGTTGGCGCTCGACCCCAAATGTCAGTGTGCGTAAGCCGGGTGAGGAGGGTATGAGCCGGTTGGCGGTCTATAATGGTAATACCGCTGGCGGGGTTTATGAGGTGGATCCAGTGAGTGGTTCGGTAACGCTTGTAATGGCGGTAGAGTGGACGACCGGTAATCTCGCGAATGTCAGTTTCTATGCGGATGGGAAACTACTCGTTAAACTGGAGAATGCGAACTTTCCTGATTATGTAGACAGCCTCTACATTGGTAAGGATGTATTGCTGGGCGGTGCCGAATTGTACGTCGGGAATATGACGGATGAGGATCGTAGGCAGCTTTCGTCTACGCCGGTTCCTGAACCGGCGGTATTGGCGTTGCTGGCTTTTGGTGTGGCAGGGTTGATACTTCGCCGTCGTGCGGCTTGAGGTGTCAAAACCGGTTGCAATGTGCGGTGGGGCAGAACGCTCCGCCGTATTTTTATTTATGCTGCGTCAAATTCCAATGCCTGTAATTATATGGCCGGTTACGGGTGGACGAATGAATAAAAGGGGTGAATGTGCAGTTATTTGAACTTGGCCGGCGATTGGGGAACCGTGGTCGGTATGGGATTCTTTAATGACCGCAGGAGCCTCACTGTTAAGCGCGCCGGATGGCCGCGCCAGATAACCTCACCATCGCGTACAACTACTGCAAAGGGAATGCCTGTGAACTTCAAATATCTTTTCAGATTATTCCCATGATCTGCCGCAAGCGCATAGGTGGGCGGGGTGGTTTGTTTTGCAAGTAGGGCTCGAATGGCCTCCGGAGTATGCCGTTCGCCTACATTTACGCCGATTACGTGAACCTGCTCACTTTTAAGTGTTTGCCACAATTGTTCAATATGCGGGATGACCTGCATACATGGGCCGCACCAGGAGGCCCAACATTCTATAATATAAAGTTCACCCTTTGCCCAGTTTGTGGGACGTTCGCCAGCTACCCATAGCGAGGGAAGGGCAGAGACGGGGAAGGCTTCTCCGGGAAAAACAAACGTTGTAGCGAAAAGTGACAGCGTAAAAAGAAGTGTTTTCATTCACCTATTATAACAGGAGGAGGTTTATATGGAGGTATGGCATGTTGCAAAAAATCGTCTTTCATGAATGCCTGAGGTCAGATACTGGCGGTTCGACGTAGGTTTGCCTGGCAGGGCGAAGTTTTGTGGGTTATGTGTATGTAAGAGGGAAAACAACACTGAGATGGGCGGCGGAAGAACCCGCCCCGAGTTGGCCGTGAATCTGCCCCGAGTTTGGATTGAAGTCGGTGCGGGTTATGGTTGGTTCTCCACGTGTTGATTTAATGGGCGGTGGGCTGGGAAGATGGTGGTTGTGGGTGTGGCAATCTGTTAGACTATTTCCGTGAAACGCGAGGAGTTTGCAGATGAAATGGATGCTGTGCGTGATGGCTTGTTTGTTTGGCGTGGTGAAGGGGTATGCCGCGTGGCAACAGGTTCTACGCGTGGAACAGGCGGAAGTGGCGCGTGCGGATACGCCTTGTGCCACGGTGGAACGAGCCTTTAAGGCGGAAGCTGCGGCTTCGGCGGTGGAGAGGCCGTATTTTGAGCTTTACACAACGCTAGCATTGGCACGTGCTTTGCGGGAAGGAGCGTTTACATGGGGAGAGGCTTCCGGGGAACCGCCGCATGGAGTTCCCGTTCAGGGGTGGACGAGGCTTCAGGCTAAGGCTGTTCTGGAGCGGCGATTGAAGGCTGGAGTTTCGAAGTTTTCACAGTATGCCGCAACGCCTGCGGCGCCATATCTTTTTTTGGCACCACAGGCGGAGTGGACACCGCAATCGGCGCTTGCAGTGTTGGTGCAGGCGATGGGGGAACTGTATGGAGATCCGAAACTTCGGCGGGTGATGATGTCGGCGGCAGAGGACGCAGGGGAACTGACGGTGCTTGGAATACTGCGTTTGCAGGAAATCGCCGCATGTTCGGGGGATGCGGTTAAACGGAAGGCATTACGAACCATGCGTGAGGAGCGTGTGTGGCCGGGGGATGTGGCGGCCGGTATGGAGTTGCAGGCGGCAGAGATTGCATTGCCAGGTTATATGTGGTTAGATCGGCATGCTGCAGAGGCGGCCAAGCCGGAGGCGGCGTTGGCCTGTGTGCAGCGGTTGATGGCTGCCGCGGAGGCGGCGACCTCACATACATTGAAAGTTCGAGCACAGATGGCATTAAACCGGATGCGGCAGGCGCAGGTGGAGTTTGTGAGTGTACCGGAGGTGGTACCGATTGGGGAGGCATTTCCGTTGGTGGTGCGGTATCGGAATGTGACGGAGTTGTACTGGTCGAGTAGCGATAAGCAGCGGCACGAGACGTTTTCACTTCCGGATCAGGTGCCATATGTGTGGCATACAACAACGCTGTTGCATCCGCCGCTGAAGCGTTTGGCTAAGGCGGGAGTGTCTGAACCGCAGGAGAGTGTTTTTCGATTTTCCGGGAGAATTCGTGAAGCCCCGGAAGTTGAGGTTCGGGCGTCTTTCGTGGCCGCATCTTTTTCATTCGCAGTGATTCCTGGGGCGGCACCCATGGTGTTTGTGGCGGATATCAAGACCGGGGCACCGGTGGTTGGGGCGCGGGTGGAGTGCGGGGAAATACAGGCGGAAACGGATGCATTAGGGTTGGCGTATTTGCCAGCGTTGCCGAAGGAGGAGATGGATAAGGAGGGAAAGACTGCGTTTCAGGTGTCAGTAAAGGAGGAGACTGTACAGGCAAGGGTATGGCTGCCGGAGCCCTCGCAATCGGATGAGGAACCGGCGCAGCAGATGATGTTTTTAACGGATCGTGCGCTGTATCGTCCTGGGGAACGAGTGAAGTTTTGCGGGGTGGTGTTGTTGCGGCGCCATGAGTCGGAACGATGGCGTGTGGGGGTGAAGGGTTCCGGTCATGTGCGGCTGGTTGGTATGTCGCCTACGGGAGAGCAAACCTTGTGGGAACGGGATTTGATGGTAGAGGAACAGGGGGTGTTTTCAGGCGAAACGGTGCTTCCCGAAAGTTTTTCAGGGCGGTTGGAAATGCGTTTTACTCCTAAGATCCAAGATGCGCAGGGGAAAGACGGTGCGGAGGAGGAATTGGCTGGGCGGGGAGCCTCTCCGCAGGTAGTGGCATTTCGTGCTGCTTCGTTCCGACTATCGTTTGAACGTGAGTCGTTAGGAGAATTACCGGGGGAAATGGTTCGCTGCACGGGTAAAGCGGAGGATTACTCCGCAGTGCCGTTGACGGGGGCGAAGGTGCGGTGGCGGTGTGTTTGGCAAGGAGGCGAGGGGGAAGTTTCAGGGGAAACGGAGGTGGACGCCAAGGGGAATTATGTATTTGCATTTCGGCGATTGTCCGAGCCAAAGGCCGTTGTAGCACGGGTTTCGGTACGCGTGATGTGCCCTACGGGCGAGTGGTTGACGAAAGAGGCAGTATATGACTTCCCTGCAC
>CALBHX010000071.1 GCA_937892925.1 uncultured Lentisphaeraceae bacterium | reverse complement strand
GACAGGCAGGCCTGCCGCGCCGAACACCCCGAAACCTGCCGCGTCCATGGCCTGCCCGCCGGAAGGCACGGCACAACCCCAGGCTCCGGCCAGCGGGAAGGCGAAACGCCCTCCCGCCGCGATGCCCACGGCACCTTCGATGAAGCCAAGCTTGCCGCCGATCCGCAAGCTAATCAAGCCCGCGCCAGAAGCGTGGTAACCCACCTCCTGGCCAAAAAGGGCGGCTCCGAACCCAAAGCCCTCTACCGCCAGGACACCGGCTGGATCGGCATCGACTACGGCGCCCCGGGCAACCCCAAGAACGACTACAAAGGCGGCCACGGCCTCACCCACATCCTCGCCAAACACCCCGAGGCCAAAGACACGCTCATCGACACCCTCCAAAAAGGCGAAGCCTATAAACATGACCTCTCTTGCTCAAAGCTCTATCTCATTCACAAAAACTCTGTCGCCGTACTCACGAAACATCGAACGGGGCGATTGCTCATTACGGATTACGGAGAATTGAAGGAAAAAGAGATCGAGCGATTCAAGGCCGGTGGCCGATATCACGTCAAAGGTGAGAATTAAGAATTAAAAAGTGAACGCCCACCACAGGGGCGGGCGTTCTAGGAGGCAGGTGATACCACTGTTAGTCTCGTGGCTCTACTGGCCGAGGCGTTCATGAGCTAGTCCCCAGCAGTTACCGCCAACGCCCATAGTAAAGCACAAAACCCCAGAGGAATACAAGCATAAAAACTACCCATGAGAGTGAAAGAGAATGAAAGATTAGACAAAATCAAAATTCTTCAAGGACATCCTACAGGCTCTTTTTGATTACTTTTAATTTTCTTTCCGCCACTTCCTCCCGCTCAGCCCTGCGAAAGCAGCTTCACTAACAGCGCCTGAATATCTGAAAGCTGCTCGCGACCTTTCGCAACCTCCGCTTTTAATTCTTCCGCCCAAACCGGGGCTTACCCTGAACAGGAACAGACGAACCCATCGCATCGCCTGAAGAAATATCGGGTGATGTCAATAAATTAGTATCAACACCTGTTTCTGCAATGATTCTATCGAAAAGGTCATCCGTTATAGCCCGTACCCCATTTTCAATCTGAGACAGATATGCTGCGGATATTCCTATAAGTCAATTGTAAATCAGTTCATATCAAGTCTTAAGCGAACTCGGGGCGAGTTCACACAAAAGTCGGGGCGGATTGAAAGTAAAACCGCCCCGACTTTACATCAACCCAAGACAAGGCCACAAAGAATGCACCTCAACTCGAATCTTTCTTTAGAGGATTGCCAATTCACATTCGCCCCTATATACCATCCGCAACTCATTATTTGTGTTATGCAAATCAAAGGCCAAAATTTACTTCAGTTATTTGACTTCAAAACATCGAGAGTAATACCGCCCCATAATCTTATCCACTGAAGTGTGCTATTATAACCGCATCGTTTGTGTTTTAAGGCGACAAGGAAAGGATATCCTTATATGAATCCTGCGAATCTGGATCCGGACATGCTTGCTTCAAGGAGTGAGAGCAAGGTTTTCAGCATAAACAGAGTATTCAACTTTGTGTATGGATGGATGACAATGGGGCTTCTTATTTCAGGTCTCGCCGCATGGGGTATCGCACAAGCCGTCATTACCGGACATTTCACACTCTCACCAGCAATCTTTACCATATGCATGATTGCTGAATTTATCCTGGTGATTGCTTTACAGGCCGCATGTAACAAGTTAGCACCTGCGGTAATGATGGCCATGTTTGCTGTATACGCCATACTCAACGGTATCACACTTTCAGTTATTTTCCTTTGTTATGAACTTGCTACGATTCAATTAACTTTTTTCGTCTCAGCAGGAATGTTTGCCGGAATGGCACTCCTTGGTACATTACTTAAACGCCGTTTAGATGGTATTGGCTCATTCTGTGTCATGGCGTTGTGGGGAATTATTATTGCCACAATCGTTAATTTCTTTTTACGTTCAACACAGTTGGATCTCTTACTTTCTTATCTCGGCGTTGCCGTTTTCGTCGGGTTAACAGCTTGGGATGCGCAACGAATTCGCGCATTAGCCGAACAACAGGCATATTTGGATAATACCGTTGTCCGTAAACTTGGCCTTTTGGGCGCGCTTACACTTTACCTTGATTTCGTTAATCTCTTCCTCTATCTCCTTCGCCTTCTGGGAAAGGGAGGACGTCGTTAATGTACCGTTTGTCTATATGTTGTGTTAGCCTATTCTGTACTGCAGCAATATATGCTGAAATGGTCATTGGCGTTCAATTGTTTGACATGTACAAAACGGAAGCTGTATCAATCATGACGGCTGCCGAGTTCCGTGAGTTAAAAGAGGAGCTCAGCGAAGAATCACGATTTTTCAATAATGCTTATTCTGCCGTGCGAACAGAATGGACGAAAACATTTTTAGACGCACAAAAACGTGGAGACAAAACCTTCCCGAAGTTCCCAACAAAGCCATTCGTTTGGGTACGCAGCTGTAAAACACGAAATTTTACGTCAAAAGATGCAGCCGATAAGTGGCTCGCCAAGCAAACTGCACGCCTCAACGCTGAACATGCCGCCCAAGCAGCAGCAATCAAAAATGCGATAAAACGTGCCAAAGGGGCTCTAGCCAGCGGATATTCGAGTCGAGATGATAAAAAGGCACGCCGTCGTGCGGAAAAAGCAGATATGGATGCGGCCGTAAAAGAGAGGCTAGGGGAAATGGTTGGACAGAAGCTTTCCACATTTTTGGCATTTAATCGGCCGATTCCGAAACATTTTATTTTTGACCCTATTGAAGGACCAGACAAACACACCGCAAAAAAAATGGAACAGCAAGACGCAGCACTAAAAGCTTATCGCGAGCGAAAGGTAAAAGATGCTGAGGAAGTGCCAACCTCTGGAAAATAGACTAGATCGAAAGCAGCCTTGTATTATGAGTGCAAAAATCCAAATTTTCCCTTGGTCCGAAAAAGAACCCACACCTGAAGTCGAAACGTTTCTACATCGCCCAGCTTTTGATGAACAGGCTGAAATAGCAGCTTCATCCTGTCTGGCTGATATCCGTAAAAATGGTTTGGATGCCGTTTTACGAGCTTGTAAGGTTTTTGATCATGCAGAATTGTCCGCCGATAACATCCGAGTTTCAGAAGCTGAATTAGATGCCGCCGAAGCTACTTGCAATGGTACCATTAAGAGGGCAATTCATCAAGCCGCAGAGCGAATTGAGCAGTTTGCAAAAGCCGGATTGCGTCCCGATTGGACTATCTCAACGCCGCATGGGGGACGATTAGGAGAACGCTTTCATCCAATGGATCGTGTGGGAGTCTATATCCCTGGTGGAACAGCTCCACTTGCCAGTACATCCCTTATGACTGTGATTCTAGCAAAGGCTGCCGGCGTAAACGAAATTGTTGCCTGTACCCCAAGTCGTAACGGGTTAACTGTTTCCGCTCCCCTGCTCTATGCATTAAGAGTAGCAGGAGCGACGGAAATTTATCGTGTAGGAGGCATTCAATCCATTGGCATGATGGCGTATGGGGCAGGTATTCCACCCGTTCAGCTTATTGCAGGGCCAGGAAATGCGTATGTTACTGCGGCCAAACGACAAGTTTATGGCACTGTGGCTATTGATCAGGTGGCTGGGCCATCGGAAATCTGCATATTAGCGGATAAAGTTGGAAATGCAAAATGGATCGCGGCAGATCTGCTCTCGCAAGCCGAGCATGGAAGCGGACATGAGAAGAGTTTTTTAGTTACGGATTCTCAAGCATTCGCAGAACAGGTGAAGCAAGAGGTTCTAAGTCAACTTACTATCCGTAACCGGCGTGAAATCATTGAGCGAATGCTTTCAAACCGGGGAATGTTATTTGCTGTGGTGCCTAATTTGGCAATAGAGGGTGTTAACCTCTGCAATCGTTTTGCAGCTGAACATTTAGAGCTTCAAGTTTCCAATGCAGACAAAATACTTCCGACAATCACCTGCGCGGGAGCTGTTTTTGTCGGCTATTGGACGCCTGAAAGTGCTGGCGATTTTGTTGCTGGCCCAAGCCATGTATTACCAACAGGTGGTGCCGCTCGAATGTTTAGTGGCTTAACGGCAGAAACATTCCGCCGTAGGAGTTCGTTTGTTGAGTTCTCCAAAGAAGACCTCGCTGAGACCAAAGATACGATTGAAACGTTTGGCAAGTTAGAAGGTCTAGATGCACATGCCTATGCCGCGAGTGTTCGCTTTGAATAGGATAACTTGGCATCTTGTTAGTATCTGACTGCAGAGTTATACGATATTTGCTCACGAATGGAAACTTCTTTAAGTTCCGCTTGTTTTTCTTGTGCAATACCACGAAATACCAAACACTTCTCAATCGTATTACATTCAACTCCCCCAATATACTAACAACCAATGAGAACTTTTACTCTGAGGGTGGGTATATGGTTATATACAGTCAGAAATTCCAATATAACTAACCGAGAATGACAGTTCTCACATGTTACGTTTAGGTAGACTGACTCGTGCCTCAGCTCCAAAACAAACCTACCATTGGAGTCGTTTCTGTTACAAACGTTCTACCTGACCTACAACGGTTAACGTACGATGAAACTTTATATTTCAAACTAGTAAACACAAAAACGCTGGATGGTCGCCTCTCATCCAGCGCACCGAAACGAACTCTTACGTATTACGGACACTAAAATAACTTAGTCAAGGAAGATATTACCGTACAAGAGCAAGGATCTCGATTTCACAACGACACCCTTTAGGAATATCACGCACAGCAACACAAGACCGTGCCGGTTTAGAGACGAAATACTTTGCGTAAACCGTATTAAACGCAGCAAAATCTGAGATGTCTGCGAGAAAACATGTGGTTTTAATCACATTGGTAAAATCCAGGCCAGCGGCTTTCAACAGTGCATCACAATTCTTACATACCTGTTCGGTTTGAGCTATAATTCCGTCTGGGATGGTGCCGGTTTCAGGATTCACGGGGATTTGCCCAGACGCAAAAAGTTGTCCGTTCGCAATAATAGCCTGTGAGTAGGGGCCAATCGCTGCTGGAGCAAGTGTTGTCGTAACTATTTTCATCATTATACCTTTTTCTAATTAACGCAAATGCTGACGATATTAGGTTGGGGTTCCCAATACCTTCTTTTATCCCATTGAAGAGTGGTGATCGTGTTGACAAGCAAGAGCAAGACAAGCTGCAGTTTCGACACAAGTTGAACAAGGTGTTCCAACATGAGTCTTAATTTCGTGACACGTCATTGCTCCAACTTTGCATACAAATGCTGTTTTAATAGCTTCTGCCTGGGTAGGACAGAGCTGCAATACAGCATACAATGCGCCGCAAAGACCTCCTGGGGCATGACCTCCCCCGCACATGGCCATTTTCTTCACAGCCTCTTCTGTCCCCCAGCAACCGGCCATCACAGCCTGTGCACAATTGTGTTTCTTAGGAACCGCAGTAAACAACGTATACGCTTTTGTCATAAATGTTGCGACTTTTTTAGTAATGCTTCAACCGTTGCTACATCCGCAGGTGTATCTACTCCGACGCCATCGTCATAACAACGAATGACCCCAATCCGCCCACCAATCCACAACGCCCGCAATTGTTCTAATGATTCTGTTTTCTCTAACAAACAGGGAGATGTTGTTATCAATCGTGCAAGGAAATCCCCGCGATACGCATAAACTCCCAAGTGCCGCCAATAAAGCCCTGAAGCAAGATTTGGTTCTCCATCACGATGACAGGGAATTGGCAGGCGTGAGAAATAAAGAGCACTGTCATCTTCACGCATGACGACCTTGACAACAGTTCGAGCTTCAAGCATTTCCAACGATCGAATCGGACAAGCTGCTGTAGCCATTTCCTCCCCTGTACGCAACATCCGCTCGGCTAATGCATCAATCAATGCAGGATCAATTAATGGTTCATCCCCCTGAATATTAATAACGATATCGCCCGAAGATGCACCCGCTGCCACTGCAACACGATCTGTACCAGAAGGTAGATCACTAGCAGTCATTACCACCTCACAGGTATCTCTAACTACCTGTGCAATACGTTCATCATCCGTAGCAACAATAACCCGATCCAATCGCTTAGCCTGTTTAACCGCTTCGACTACCCAGAGGATCAACGGTTTCCCTAATATCTTAACCAACGGTTTACCAGGAAACCGAGAACTTCCCCATCGAGAAGGAATCACACCAATGACAGCCATCGTTTATTCACCTTTCAACATAAAACACTATTCTGGTTTTGCCGTACGCTCCATCAACAACATCACCGCATCTTCTGCCGAAAGTCCACAATAACACATACGATAAACCACATCTGCAATCGGCATTTCTACCCCATACTGATCAGCAAGTTCATGAAGTAATTTAGCATTATCAACACCTTCGGCGACCATTTTCATCGAACTCATTATTTCAGCAAGCGGAATCCCACGTCCAAGTCGTTCCCCCACATGATGATTACGGCTATGCACTGACGTACACGTTACAATCAAATCTCCAACCCCAGCCAATCCACTCAAGGTTTGTTGTTTGGCACCCATTTTGATGCCAAGTCGCATCATTTCCGCTAACCCACGCGTAATCAGTGCTGCACGTGTGTTATCTCCAAATCCAAACCCATCACTAGCGCCTACTGCAATAGCCAGAACATTCTTTACTACACCACCAATTTCAACTCCCACTACATCATCCGTTGTATACACACGAAACCGCGGGCCATTAAAAAGCGTCTGAATCTCTACCGCCAATTTAGAATTCACACTTGCGCACGTTACCGCCGTTGGAATACGACGAGCCACTTCTTCTGCATGAGACGGGCCTGATAAAACAGCCACACGCTCTGTCTTCAGGATTTCCCTTGCAACCTCACTCATTCGCTGATGCGTTACTGGGCACACACCTTTGGTCAAACTGACAACCACTGTGTGTTCCGTATCCAATAACGGGCTGATAGTCTCACACGTATCACGGTAAAACTTAGAAGGGATCGCCAACACCAAAACGTCCGCATCCGGGATAGCCGATGATAACGTTGCTGTCCAACGAATACTTGACGCCAACTTAATCCCTGGCAAATAACGTGAATTCATACGCGTTTTTCGTATTTCTTCTATATAATCCGGAAACGGCCCCCAAACAGTTACCGTATGCCCATAAGAATCCAGCAACTTCGCAATCGCCGTCCCCCAACCTCCATCTCCTATTACCACGATATTCATCGGCCACCCTCCAGTTCATTTTGTTTAACCGTATGTACAGTTCGTTGTGCGGCAGTAAACGCAAATCTATTTTCCGTTCCTTGATATAAACGAAGCATATTTTGTCGATGCTTCCATATAGCCAAAACAGCCAATAAACCGATTAATATACGAAACCAAATGGGATGTTCACTATCACCATAAAGCGGTGTCCAAACGATTGCTCCAACGACCACAGCGGCGAGGCAACTTGCCACCGAAACATATCGGCTAATCAAAAATGCCACACCCCAACAACCGAACCCGATTACACCAGCCAAAGGTGCGACACCAAGAAGGAGCCCCAGCGCCGTTGAGACTCCCTTACCACCCTTAAACCTCAGGTAGATCGGAAAGATATGCCCCAACATGGCCGCCGCGCCACAAAGTATACGCAACAGAAGAAAGCGCTCGAGAGAAACCGGCTCTAACCATAGAGTGGGAATCCATGCACACCAAACGCCTCCCATCCCCTTAAACATGTCTAGCACAAACGCTAAAACTCCCCAACGAGGACCAACACAACGAAATACATTGGTCGCTCCGATATTTCCACTTCCACAATGCCGTAGATCCACACCATGCGCACGGGCGATTATCAATCCGAATGGAATCGCCCCCAACAAGTACGCCAGGATAAGTCCTGACAATGCACTAAAAAAGTCTATCATCTCATCCCCGCTTCCGTTCGGAGTTTAAGTAGTGAATCAACCCTTCCACTGCTAGAGCATAACCATACAGGCCGAACCCCATCAATTGTCCAACGCACATAGGAGCCGTGTACGACACTTGCCTAAAGGCTTCCCGGCGATGCGTATTTGAAATATGCACTTCAATCGCCGGCAACGCACTTGCAGCAAGGGCATCGCGCAACGCCACAGATGTATGCGTATACGCTGCGGGATTAATGACTATCCCGTCGTATACTCCACGCGCAGCACCAATCCTAGCGACCAATTCACCCTCAATATCACTCTGAAAACAATCCGCCTTTGCTCCAAACTGTTCAGCCGTCTTACATGCTAACGCCTCCACATCTGCCAACGTGAATGCACCATAAATCTCCGGCTCTCGTGTTCCAAGTAACCGCAGGTTCGGACCATTAAGAATTAAAAGCCGCATAAAGCACTCCTTACTTACAAATAAAAACGATCCATCCAATAGGGTAAAATCTGCGCAGGCGAGAGATTCCGCTCCAAATGCGTCTCCAACATTTCCAACATCGATAAATTCTCTAATAACTTCGCCAACGGATACTTCTGTACCCGTGTAGCTAACACCTCTCGATACTCTGGGAAAACAAGTTGGACTTCTTCCATCGATCCAGCAACATGCACCCGAATCATGTCACGCATCCATTGTTCTACCGTAAATAACAAATCCATTCGCCATGCTTTTGCCTGTGCTCCGGTTAAAGCACTCACCGTATCTGTATCCAACTCTACAACAGCATTTGCTCGAATTTCCGAACGTACTTGTTCCTCCGCTCGTTCGTTCATTTCATCAAGAATAGCACTTAGACACTCCGCCCTGGCGGTATCTTTCAAGACACTCTTTTCTGTAACTCCAGCAAGTAATGTCAAAACCTGAGTCCGCCAAGGTTCCTCCAACCGTCGCGTCCCGCCAACTGCAATCACTTGGCAACGTGAAACGATCGTTGGTAACACATCCAGCAACGAATCCACCAGCAACAAAAACAACGTCTTTGGCGGAGGTTCTTCTAAAGTCTTAAGAAACGCATTCGCAGCAGCAGCATTCATCCGTTCTGCCGACACGATCACAGGGACTTTCCATCCACCAGAAAGCGACGATTGTTGCGCCATATCCAAAATACGCGTCCGCATCATATCAATTCCAATGATACGGCTTTTTTTTTCAGGCTCAAACCAGGGCATGTCTGGATGCACATGCTCATGAATCGTTGAGCTATTTCCAAGCAATTGCGTTCCGATCCATTCAGCCAATTCACGGCCTTCATGACGAACTGGCCCAACTACAAGATATCCCTGCGCCTGCCGCCCTGCGTCAAACGCCCGTTTCAAACCCTCGCGAATAGCATCATCCATTCCGTTATCGCTCCGTTGCACATACACGCAGGGCATCAAATATCAAGCCACCGATATACACCAATACCACCGTTGCCACCGCGCAACCAACCAATCCTCGAATATCTACGACACCTCCCGCACAATCATAAACCAGTTCCTGAAGCGGGAAAAATCGCCATTGCCCGCTCAACCCGCCCCCAAAGGCGACCTTCCCCTCACATATCAGCGGAGGTAAGAATAAACATCCCAAAAGTGATAACAAAAATGTTGAAGCTGAACTTTTGGAAAACAACGACAGAACCGTCCCCAATGCACACCATACCCAAGCCAACATCATCAGGGCCCCACCAGCCCAGACAAATCCAATCCACGACATTGGGAAATATGCATTCTGCGGCACTAACCAATGACATAACACCCAACACGATAAGGCCATTCCCGCAACGTAAACTACACACAGCCACCACGCCGCCATAACTTTCCCCATGACCCACGTCCGTGCACGAACTGGTGTTGCAAACATCAACCGTAACATCCCATTCTCACGATCTTGTGTAAAACCACGTGAAGCCGCAACCGCCGCCAAAAAGGGCAACCCCGCCGAT
>CALBHX010000070.1 GCA_937892925.1 uncultured Lentisphaeraceae bacterium | reverse complement strand
TCTGGAAGCCACAAGTATTCCTTCCCTTTCATCCAAACGCCATGCGTTTTTACACCCTTGATTCTGCTGGTCAGCCGCAAAATGAGTGGGAGGTCTACAGTATCGGCGGAGGATTCCTCAGCGAGGGAAAATCCGGAGGATCGCAGGAACCCGCCATCGCATATCCTTATACCACCATGGATGGTATTCTGGGATGGTACGCCAAAACCGGCCGCATCTTCTGGGAATATGTGCTGGAATATGAGGGGCAGCCGGTTTTTGACCACCTCCGCGAGGTCTGGCGTGTTATGCGGGAAGCAGTTGAACGGGGAATTGAAGCGGAGGGGATTTTACCTGGCGGCCTCGGCCTGCAACGGAAAGGAAGCGTCTACTACCGCCGTGCAAGTGGTATGCGCGAGGGGTTACGCGGGCGCGGCCTGCTTTTTGCATATGCACTGGCCGTTGCAGAAGAAAATGCCGCCGGCACAGGTCTCATTGTAACAGCCCCAACTTGTGGCAGCGCAGGTGTACTTCCTGCTGTACTCTACTATCTTTTCAAACACCATGGTGTCCCTGAAAAACGGATTATCCGAGCGCTTGCAACCGCCGGACTGATCGGAGCCATTGTCAAAGAAAACGCGTCCATCAGCGGAGCAGAAGTTGGGTGCCAAGGCGAAATTGGAGTTGCCTGCGCAATGGCTGCGGCAGCTGTCAATCAGATCTTCGGAGGTTCACCCAATCAGATTGAATACGCTGCGGAAATGGGTCTGGAGCATCACCTTGGTCTTACATGCGATCCTGTTTGCGGCCTAGTCCAGATCCCTTGCATTGAACGAAATGCTTTTGCCGCCGCACGTGCCATGGATGCAAATATGTATGCTGCGCTTTCCGATGGGCGCCACAACATTTCCTTTGACAAGGTTGTGCGAACCATGCTTGAGACCGGGCACGATCTCCCGAATCTTTATAAAGAAACATCCGGTGGGGGGCTTGCAAAAGCGTAACGCCCACGCCGCCTCTTAACTTCACCGCCAACCCAACTCGCAGTCGAACCACCCGTTCCGCGCTCAAGCGTTACACGTCTTGTCTCGCCCGCCGCATGCTTTTATATATGCCCTTAAACACGGACAACCAAACACCTCCACACCTTCCCAACGCAAATTCAAGGCAAATTCACGGTGTCTCAGCTCAAATTCTGCCGCTCCACCACCGCACAAAATCTCTTCCGTAAGTCATACGCTGCGTGCGCTTCGATATCCATACTCACCAAACTTGTCCCCGCCATCTTAAAGTCATCGTTTTAAATTAAACGAAGCAGACGGTTAAAACATCCTCCGCAGCACCTTATCACAAAGCACATCTGTTCAAGCCCAGTAGTTCCTTTTCCCTATGCCGAATGCCGCTCTCCAACCGCATACGTACCCTCAAACACAACGCAATCTCCTATAGAAACAATGACTTTCGGCCAATTTTTTTCTCCTGGAATAAGGATAGGCGTCTCTACAAATACAGCCGTTGCACACACTTCTTCGCGAATTGCTTTTGCATAGTGGCAGTGTGCATCCACAATCGCCGCCCAAGGGCGTCTGAATCCGGATTGTTCAGCACAATTCATGACAAGCATCCACCCAGCTATGACCAATGCAGAATAGGCGGCACCCGCAAACAGCGTTCCTTTATCATTACTATTCCCCTCAAGAGGAATCCGCACAACCACCTGATCATCGGAAACCGACTCTGGATAAATCTGCATCCGGGCAAGCAACGGAATCTGTTCGCAAAAAAGTTGCTGAAACGCTTCCGGCCTCATGTATGCTCCATCCCCTTTGATCCAAACGCCCCACGCATCGCTGCTGCAGACGTTACCTGGAAACACGAGAGTCCGAATTCTGGCATAATGGCCAACAGGTGGTCGAAAATATCGCTCTGAATAGCCTCATATGCCTCCCACGCTGTGTCATTTGTGAAGCAATAGATTTCCAACGGAAGTCCGCGTTCAGATGGAGATAGCTGCCGTACAAGCAAGGTCATCTTTTGGTGAATGTTCGGATTGGCACGAAGATATGCCAAACAGTATGCCCGGAACGTGCCGATATTTGTTAGCTTACGCGCATTTGCAACGGAAGTTTTGGAGGAAGGATGTTCGGCATTATAGGCACGCACCTCACGAATTTTTTCGGCCAAGTAATCGCGAAGCAAGTCAATCTCTTTCCAATGTTCAAGCGCCTTCTCATCGGCAAAACGAATCGAATCCAAATCGATCAGGATTGCACGTTTGATACGTCTTCCGCCGCTATCACTCATTCCCCGCCAGTTTTTAAACGGTTTATCGATTAAATCGTATGCCGGAATGGTTGTGATCGTGTTATCCCAATTCTGAACCCGCACGGTTGTCAATGCAATATCAATCACGTTTCCGTCTGCATCCGCCCCAGGCACCTCAATCCAATCACCAATCCGAATCATGCCATTTCCCGCAAGGGTAATCCCTGCTGTCAGGCCAAGGATAGAATCCTTAAACACCAACATCAAAACGGCTGAAAGCGCCGTCATGCCGGATAATACATACGTCGGATCCCGTCCTGCCAATATCGCAACAATGACAACCGAGGCAAAGAAGTAGCCTAATAAGGACAAGACCTGAAAAATCCCCTTTTGCGGAGAAGCCGAAACCCCGCGCCGCCAATTATATAGGCGATAAATTGTATTCATGGCCGCAGCAAACACATTGGCGCAGACAAATACAAAATAAACCCGTGTCACCAGAAAGACCAATGTCCGCAGCCATTCAGAAGGGATCGCTCGCTTTGCCAGTACACCCAGCACAAGAAGCGGAACCACTTGAAGTGCACGCGGAATAATGGGCGAAGTGAGTAGTAACGAAAGCAGCCCCTCCCTATCCTGCATTCTCCGCCAAATCAAAAACCGATAACACGCGCGGCAAAACACGTAAGGCACACCCGCCCCGATGATCAACACCGCAGCTTCTAAAACCACCCGAAGCGATTCATTCCCAACTGAAAGCAGCCAGTTTTGAAGGCACCCAAGAACCTGTATTAACAGCGGCCACATCCTTCAATCCTCCCCTTGACACTTTTCACATTGAGTTCTCAACGAATAATAACCCGCCGTCCCTGAATATGCAACCGCCCCTCGGAAAGTAAACGTAATGCCTCCGGATAAGCAATATGCTCTTGAACCTGAATTCGCGCATGAAGCGTTTCAGGGGTGTCGTTTGGTTCAATCGGAACCGCCTTCTGCACAATAATGGGGCCGCTGTCAGTACCGGCATCCACAAAGTGCACCGTACACCCCGCCACGCGACATCCATAATCCAAAGCCTGTTTCCACGAACATAATCCGGGAAATGCCGGCAGCAGGGCTGGATGAATATTGAGAACGCGATTAGGGAAAGCCGCCAGCAATGCCGGCTTGACAATCCGCATAAAACCAGCCAACACCACCGTATCTGCCCCAGCCTCCCGCATCAGGCGAATTGTTTCTTCCTGTGCAGCCCCATCCAACTTGGTTCGAAACGGCGCACAGGAAACATACCGCCCCGGCAAATGATGCCGAGCCGCACGCTCCAGAATCTTGGCATCCGGCACATCCGTCAAAACACAGACAATTTCCGCATCGAGCGTATGCGCCTCAATGGCATCTACAATCGATTGCATATTGCTGCCCGAGCCAGAACCCAAAATAGCAAGTTTAAGTTTCATAAGTAAAATCCACTCAATAGCAATCCTTCAGGAGCGCCACGTTTCTGGCAAAGCATCAATGACCGTCTGTACCACTTGTTCAAGCGTTAGAGACGAAGTGTCAATAACACACACTCCATCAGCCTTACGCAACGGAGCGCACGCACGCGAGGAATCAATCTTATCCCGGGCAAGCAACGAAGCCTTCACCGCATCCACTGTCTGATTGGCCACCCCCTTGGCGACTTCTTCCTGTTGGCGGCGCGTGGCACGGATTTCCGGATCTGCTTCAAGATAAAACCGCGCCGGCGTCTCTGGGAAGACCGCTGTGGTGATATCACGCCCTTCAACAATCAAGTCCCCAAAGCGTACCAAGGCGCGAAGATCTGCCGTAATTCGTTGCCGAACTTCGGGAACCGTTGCCACGGGCGAAGCATGCGCATTAATCCGAGGCTCCCGCAACACAGCATCTGGGCGAACACCGTTAACAGTATAAACAATGTGCCCATTCTCTACCATATAATCAATCTTGAGGGAGGCCGCCACTGCCGCCACCGCCGCCTGATCGGAAGTATCTACCCCCTGCTCTAGGCATTGCCAGGTGACAATACGATAAAGAGCTCCGCTATCCACATGCAAGAACCCTAACCGCTCACCTACTAGGCGAGAGACCGAAGACTTACCCGCGCCGCTTGGGCCATCAATCGCAATCACACGAGCCGAGGCCGAAGTTGTTTTAATGGATTCTGCCGGCTTATGTTCCGGGCGTTTTCCCGTGCGAACCAGCATCTCAACATCTCGTCCATCAGCAGTTTCAACGTCTAACAAATAATCTGCCAAAAGAGCAAGCGTCTCCAGATGTTCGGCAATCAACTTCTCTCCGCGCGCATAGGCTTCCTGCAAAAGACGCGAAACCTCCGCATCAACCGTCTGAGCCGTGGCTTCCGAATGGTCCTGTTTCCGTCCGATTTCACGCCCTAGATAAACCTGTTCCTCGTTGTCTCCAAAAGCCTGAAAGCCCAAGGCCGCGCTCATGCCATAGGTGCAAACCATCCGGCGCGCCAAATTAGTAGCCATCTTGATATCCTGTGAAGCACCCGTCGAAAGCTCTCCCGTGAACTGCTTCTCTGCAATACGCCCTGCCGTTGCCATCACGAGCATATCTTTCATTTCTGCTTCCGTGCGGTTCAGTACATCCCGCTCAGGTAAAACCATTGTGGCACCAAGCGCCCGACCGCGAGGAATAATGGTTACCTTATGAAGCGGCTCCGTATGCTCCAGCAGAACCTGTGCCAATGCATGCCCGCCTTCATGCCATGCCGTAATCCGGCGATCGCGGTCAGCCAATGTATGAGACCGCCGTTCACGCCCCCAAAGAATCTTGTCCCGCGCCTCTTCCAAGTCTGCATGAACCACTTCTGTACGATTTTCACGTGCCGCCAAAAGCGCAGCCTCATTCAGCAAGTTAGCCAAGTCCGCCCCGGAAAAGCCCGGCGTGCCGCGCGCAATGCGCCCCAAATCCACATCCTTTGCCAACTTGATTTTCTGTGCATGAACCTTCAAGATTGCCAAGCGGCCTTCAATCGTAGGCAAATCCACAACGATCTGCCGGTCAAATCGCCCAGGACGCGTCAATGCTGGGTCAAGCACATCTACCCGGTTTGTAGCAGCCATAACAATTACGCCAGAGTTCCGCTCAAAGCCATCCATCTCAACCAACATGGCATTCAACGTCTGTTCCCGTTCATCATGACCACCGCCAATTCCGGTAAAACGCGTGCGGCCAATCGCATCAATCTCATCAATAAAAAGAATGCATGGAGCATTTTTCTTGGCCTGTGCAAACATATCCCGCACGCGGCTGGCACCCACGCCAACAAACATCTCCACGAAGTCAGATCCGCTGATCGAGAAAAACGGCACCTGCGCCTCTCCTGCTATAGCCTTTGCCAACAGTGTTTTTCCTGTTCCGGGAGGCCCCATCAGTAAAACACCCTTAGGCACTTTACCGCCCAATCTGGAATACCGCTCCGGCTCCTTCAAAAAGTCCACAATCTCCTGAACTTCCTCTTTCGCCTCATCCACACCTGCAACGTCTTTGAAACGCACTACGGCGTCTTCCTTATTCATGAGCTTTGCCCGGGATTTTCCAAAAGTAAACGGGCTCCCCTCCCCGCCGCGCATCTGCCGGGCAAAAAGAAAATAGAAAAGCAAAAAGAGAACCACCAGCGGCAAGATGGAAATAATCACCGGACCAAGCCAGCTCCGCCGCGTTTCCTGCGTGGTGCGAACGCCGGCTTTAGCCAACCGATCTTCCACCCCATCCGCGCTTAACAGATTAATCCGGAAAGGCCTGCTCTGCATTCCCCCAGCTGCGGCAGTTCCGGGCATGAGCATCCGCCCCTCCAAATAAATCGTGTCATCGTTTTCCCGAACAAGCGTAACATTTGGAAGAACCGAATTACCCTTGATTTCCCCGCCCTCAGAAACAACCCCGCCCTCAACCTGGCGCCAGAAGTCCAGCTGTGCCATAGGCTGCTGCCCTCCAAGCACACCGCCTTCACGCGTGCCGTCACGAAATACAGCAACCAGCGAAAAGATGAAAACGGCAAGTAAAATCCAAACAACGATCGGTTTACGCCAACGAGAACCACCGGGCAATTCCGGCTTCTGCGGCAGTTTAGGACGCTGATTGGGGGCTGATTGTTGAGTCGGTTCTTCGGCCATTTCAACTCCTTTGTACTTCTCGGCCTTTTTCCTGAGAGGTCAGAATCTCAAATATCTGGTCGGATTGTTTCTTGCAGGCTCCAAGAATGAGCCCCACGCCATACGCGAGCAGTCCCGCCATGGCCAAAAACCCTGAAACGTTGAGCGTCGGTTGGCGCGGCACCACGCCGGTTTTGAAATACTCTGCCAGAATCGGCGCAAACAAGACGAACGCCATCACCAACAAGGCCGTTCCAACAAGACCGAAAAAGAGCTCCGGTCGATAAAAACGGAACAAATTGAAAATGGTCTTCAACACCCGAATGCCATCCCGCACGGTGTGCAATTTCGAAACAGAGCCCGCCGGCCGATCACGATAACAAATGGGAACCTCCACAAGGCTCATCCGTTTGTCCAGCGTATGCAGCGTCATCTCCGTTTCAATTTCAAACCCTTGTGCCAACACCGGGCAGCTCTTCACAAACAGCCGGGAAAACGCTCGATATCCGGTCATCACATCATGCACACGCTGCCCCCAGAGCAGCCGGATGAGCACACAAACCAATGTATTCCCAAAGTTATGCCCAAGGCGCTTGTTTTCAGTCATGTACGTGGAAGAAAGACGGTCGCCATTGACCATGTCGGCCTCCCCGGCCAGGATGGGCGAGATCAGCTTCTGCACTTCATCCGCAGGATACGTGTCATCACTGTCT
Source organism: uncultured Lentisphaeraceae bacterium (assembly GCA_937892925.1). Lineage (GTDB taxonomy): Bacteria > Verrucomicrobiota > Kiritimatiellia > RFP12 > DVOR01 > Spyradenecus. The sequence continues at coordinate 19,977 of CALBHX010000070.1, read as the reverse complement.
ACCATCACATACACATCGGCGTCAACCTCCTGGAACATCCTGCGCACCACATGCCCCTTGCCCTGTTGGCGCACGTGCCGCACTTTGGCGCCAGCTTCAGCGGCCAATGCTGCAGAATGATCCGAGCTGTTGTTGTCATACACCCATATTTCTGCATCCGGCAGCTGCGCACGAAAATCCTGCACCACCTTTCTGATGGTTAGAGCTTCATTATAACATGGCAATAACACGGCAACCTTAGCCATCAACACGCCTCCAAAAGTTCCGTACAGTGTATCAAATCTCAAGACGGCTCGTAATCCATGAGACGAAAACCAATCCGCAAAACGTTCACTCCTGCCAGATACCCTACATACTCGGTTTTGCTCATGCCAAGGTCATCATAAACGCTCCCGGATATTTTCCTGAATCCGCCTCGAGCCAAAACGTATGGCAAACTGCCCGCTCAAACACCTGCTCCTTTTCCTGACGGAACCGTTTTCTCACACAAGACAGCACGAATTCGCCCGCAAATTTTATTTGTACTTGCGAGGTAGTCTTTGCTATAGTAGCGCGCCATACATCCCTACGCGCCCGGCTTTCGTGCCGGGTGTAAGCTTTAGGAGGACACACGCATGAAAACATCGGTTATCGGTTACCCCAGAATTGGCTCCCATCGTGAACTCAAATTCGCGACGGAAAAATATTTCAAGGGCGAGCTCTCGGCAGAGATGTTGAACATGCAAGCCAAAACGCTCCGCGCAACGCATTGGGCAAGCCAGAAAGCCGCTGGAATCGACTGGATTCCATCCAACGACTTTTCATTTTACGATACCATGCTCGATACGGCCGTTTTGTTCAATTGTGTGCCGGCGCGTTATCAGGCGTTGAATCTTCCTGCCCTAGATACGTACTTCGCAATGGCGCGCGGTTATCAGGGCCCTGCTGGAGACGTACACGCTCTGGCCATGAAAAAGTGGTTCAACACCAATTACCATTATCTGGTGCCGGAGTTGGAAGATTCCACTGTCATCCGGCTGGTTGGCTGGAAGCCGTTCGATCTGTATGACGAAGCAAAGGCTCAAGGAATCGAAACTGTTCCCGTTCTGCCTGGCCCCTTCACCTTTCTGAAGCTGGCGCGATACACCGGAACAAAACAAGCCGCAGACTTTGCCGAGCCGCTGATAAACGCCTATGTTGAATTGTTAACCCAGTTAGAAACAAAGAATGTTGAATGGATTCAACTGGACGAACCCTATCTGGTTCATGACCAGACAGCGAGTGACGTAGCATGGTTTGTCGAGCTGTACACCAAACTCCTGGCCAATAAACGGAACCTCAAAGTCCGCCTGCAAACCTATTTCGGTGATGTGCGAGACAGCTACGATGCATTGATTCAGTTACCATTCGATGCCATCGGGTTAGACTTCGTTGAAGGGCGTAAAACCACAGAACTTGTTACCTCAAAGACATTCCCAAAAGACAAAACGCTCGTGGCCGGCCTTATCTGCGGAAAGAACATCTGGCGTGCCGATTACACCAAGATTCTAGACACGCTTGACGCGATCCGCCCTCATGCCGGGGAGATTGTTCTCGGCACCTCCTGCTCCCTGCTGCACGTCCCTTACACCCTGTCCAATGAACCCAATCTCTCCAAACAGGAGAAAGCCTACTTCGCTTTTGCAGAAGAGAAATTGAACGAGCTGGCGGAACTGAAACAGATTCTGGACGCGCCCTTACCACGCGAAACAGATGCCTTTCAGAAAAACCATATTCTATGGGAAACCCGCCGTCCGAATTGTGCAGATCTGGCCGTTGCCAACCGCTTGGCGAAACTTTCAGAAAAAGACTTCACGCGCTTGCCGGCATTTGAAGAGCGGATCCCTGCACAGGCAAAGGCTCTAAAGCTCCCACTCTTCCCAACCACAACCATTGGTTCTTTCCCGCAAACCCAGGAGGTTCGCAGCAATCGAGCCGCGTTTCGAAAAGGCACTAAAACGTTCGCGGAATATGACGCCTTCAATAAAAACGAAACCAAGCAATGTATCGCGCTGCAGGAACAAATTGGCCTGGACGTTCTCGTTCATGGAGAGTTCGAACGCAATGATATGGTCGAATTCTTTGGTGAGCATCTGACCGGGTTCCGCTTCACCTCCAACGGCTGGGTGCAAAGCTATGGAACGCGCTGTGTCAAACCGCCGGTCATTTGGGGGGATGTTTCCCGTGCTGCTCCCATCACGGTTGATATGGCTGTTTATGCGCAAAGCCTTTCCAAAAAACCCGTTAAAGGAATGCTCACCGGGCCGGTTACCATCTTGAACTGGTCATTCCCGCGTGTGGATATTCCCCTGCACGAAAGCACCAACCAGATTGCCCTTGCCATTCGTGATGAAGTGCTCGATTTGGAAGCCAACGGAATCTCGATTATTCAGATTGATGAAGCCGCGTTGCGCGAGAAGCTTCCCCTCCGTAAAAGCGACTGGCAATGCGATTATCTGGCTTGGGCTATTCCAGCTTTCCGACTTGTTCACAGCGGTGTTAAACCCGAAACTCAAATCCACACGCACATGTGCTACTCGGAGTTCAATGACATCATTGCCGACATTGATGCAATGGATGCCGATGTCATTTCCTTTGAAGCTTCGCGCGCTGACCTGACCATCCTGGACGCATTAGCTTCTGCCCATTTCAAGACCGCCGTTGGCCCCGGCGTCTACGATATTCATTCCCCGCGTATCCCCTCCGAAGCAGAAATTCTGGGTCAATTACATAAAATTCTTAAGAAAGTCGCACCCGAAAAACTCTGGGTGAACCCCGATTGCGGATTGAAAACACGCGGCTGGACGGAAACAATTCCATCCCTTGAACATATGGTTGCCGCTGCAAAAAAACTGCGTACGGAAATAAAATAAACCCATCTGGTTCATCAACCACCGCTTCCCGGAGCCTTTCTCTGCCCGGGAGGCGGTGATTCATTCCGGCCACCCCCATTCTCAAAGATGCCATCTATGCGAAAAACCTTTTCTCTCGAAATCTTCCCTCCCAAGCGTACCGCACCCATTGAGACCATCTATCGGACGCTGGACGGCTTGCGGATGCTTCAGCCAGACTTCATCTCCGTAACTTACGGAGCCGGCGGATCACAGCATGCCGAGAATACACTCGATATCGCCAACAAAATCCAGAACGAATATCACATTCCGGCGGTGGCTCACCTTCCCGGGCTCCACCTAACCAAAGTGGAAGTCTCTTCTATCTTGGAACAATTTGCAAAGGCCGGGATTAAAGACATCCTGGCGCTGCGCGGAGATCCGGTAGAAAATGCCCCCCTCCCAGGCGACTTCCCATATGCGGCGAATCTGATCCGTTTTATCCGGGGCTTCGGAGGATTCCACATCACCGCCGCCTGCTATCCGGAGACGCACCCGCAAGCAGAAAGCCCCGCAGCCGATTTTCGGCACCTTAAAGAAAAGGTCGATGCCGGAGCATCCCGCCTGATCTCACAACTCTTCTTTGACAACGACGCCTTCTTCCGTTTTCGCGATATTGCTGATGCACTCGGAATCGATGTGCCCATCGAAGCCGGCATCATGCCTGTAACCAACAAACGGCAGATTGAGAGAATGGTCTCCATCTGCCACGTACGGCTGCCCCCAAAGTTTGTCCGGCTATTGGAACGGTTTGGAGACAACCCCGTTGCCATGCGCGACGCGGGCATCGCCTATGCCGTTAATCAGATTGTCGATTTATTGATTGGCGGCGTTTCCGGTATTCACCTGTATACCATGAACAACCCTTACGTCGCACAGGAAATCTATAACCGCGTTGTCACACTGATCCGCGCATAACCTCGCGGAGTTCCCCCCTCCTGCAAAAGAAAACCGCACCCAAAACAGGTGCGGCTTTCTTTCCCTGATGAGGAATAAAAGGGCGTTAGCAATGCCCCTGAGCAATCATGGCATCCGCCACCTTCACAAATCCGGCAACATTTGCACCAAAGAGGTAATCCCCCTTCTTGCCAAAGCGCTCGGCAGTGCCATACGCATTATCATGAATGGCCTTCATGATTCCCTTCAAGCGGGCATCCACTTCTTCTGCAGTCCAGGCAAGACGCATTGAATTTTGGCACATCTCCAACCCGGAAGTCGCCACGCCGCCGGCATTGGAAGCCTTCCCGGGAGCATAGAGAATGCCTGCCGCCTGAAATGTTTCAATCGCCTCCATCGTTGAAGGCATGTTAGCGCCTTCCGCAACCAGCTTGCACCCATTAGCCACCAACGTCTTGGCCGCCTCACCATCAAGCTCATTCTGCGTAGCACAGGGGAAGGCGCAATCACACACCACGCTCCAGGGCTTCGCATCGGCAGTATACGTGGCCGAAGGATATTGCTTGACATATTCGCTAATGCGGCCGCGCTTGATGTTCTTAAGTTCCATCACATAAGCAAGCTTTTCCGCGTCAATCCCATCCGGATCATAGATAAAACCATTGGAATCCGAGAGGGTAACCACTTTCGCCCCAAGCTGCTGCAGCTTTTGCACCGCAAACTGCGCCACATTGCCCGATCCGGAGACAACGCAAGTCTTACCGGCAAGCGTATTGCCAGCCGCCTTCATCATGTTGTCCGCAAAATAAATGAGGCCATATCCCGTCGCTTCTGGACGAATCAGCGATCCGCCCCATGTAAGCCCCTTGCCGGTCAACACGCCGGTAAACTCATTCGCCAAGCGCTTGTATTGCCCGAACATGAAACCGATCTCGCGCGCACCCGTGCCGATATCTCCGGCAGGCACATCCGTATCCGCACCAATATGGCGGAAAAGCTCGGTCATAAAGCTCTGACAAAAACGCATCACCTCATTATCGCTTTTACCCTTAGGATCAAAGTCTGAACCGCCCTTGCCGCCGCCCATTGGAAGCGTGGTTAAAGAGTTCTTGAACACCTGTTCAAAACCAAGGAACTTCAGAATGCCGAGGTTCACGGAAGGATGCAACCGTAATCCGCCTTTATACGGGCCTATCGCAGAATTGAACTGCACACGGAACCCGCGGTTCACCCGATATTTTCCCTGATCATCCACCCACGGCACGCGGAACTGAATCACACGCTCAGGCTCCACGATCCGCTCCAAAATCGCATACTTTTCATACCGTGCATCTGAAGCAATCACCGACTCCAATGAACCGAAAACTTCCGTAACCGCTTGAATGAACTCCCGCTCATGGGCGTTTTTAGCAATCGTCTCTTCAAGCACCCGCGCAACATACTGATTCATCTTCAACCTTTCGTTTGTCTTCTGTTCCGCAAACCGGGGGAGCATTTTACCATGAACCCGTCCTCACCCGCAAATATTTTTACTCCTATACGCTTATGACAAATGCCCGGCATGAATAAAACGGGCGGCCAACAAAGTATCCCTCTTCATTGCCGCCCCGGCTAAATCCCATCATCCCCCCACTTATGAGTTAGAGCTCCGATCCCAAATGTGAGCCCCATTTACCCCAAAGCAATAAATCCGTAACCGTTTCACACGATCGCCCGGTTTTCTCCGTGCGTACCCTGTGTTAGAATAAACAGCATGATGCGATTTTGTGTTTTGGCTTCTGGAAGCAAGGGTAACGCCACCTATGTGGAAGGCGGCGGTGTACGCCTGTTAATTGATGCCGGGCTTTCCTGCCGGGCACTAGAGCAGCGCCTGGCGGCGCGCGGAATAGACCCAGCTGGATTGGATGCTATTCTAATCACGCACGAACATACCGACCACATCGGAGGGCTGGATCGCTTCGCCGCGCGGTATCATCTTCCCGTTTATGCCAATGAAGGCACCGCCTCGGTAGTCGAGCGGCAATGCCTGCAGGCCAAACGCGAGCCCCCAGCCTTTGCCCTCTTTGAATCGGGCGTGCCGTTTGCGTTGGGAGCACTAACCGTTTGCCCCGTGCAGATTCCACACGATACTGCCGAGCCGGTAGCCTTCACCCTTTCTGATGGCGAGCGGCAGCTCGGTTATTTTACTGACCTGGGGACTCCCACGCAATCCGTGGCACTTGCCATCGCGCAGTGCCATTCACTCATACTGGAATCCAACCATGATCTGGATCTGCTGCGAACATCCGGCCGGCCCTATTCACTCGTTTCTCGAATCTCAGGCACCTCTGGGCACCTCTCCAATGAACAGGCCAGTCAATTGATCGCGCACGTCTGCCCGCCGCAGCTGTGCCAACTGATTCTGGCGCATCTTTCCCTCGACTGCAACCAGCCCGACGTCGCCTTACAGGTGATGCGCCACACCTTGCAGACTCTCCATCGCGAAGATGTGGCACTCACCGTGGCGCAACAGAATACACCGCTTGACTGGATGGAGGTGTAACACCATGGCCATGCCCGCCCCAAGCCAACTGATCGATGTAGCCGTCCGCCGCAAACCGGCCGATGTGGCCATCCGCGGCGGCCGCGTCTTTAACCTGATCACCGGCGAACTCCTCACTGCCGATGTCGCCCTGGTTGGCAATCGCATCGCAGCCGTTGGGAACGACTATCACGGGAAGAACGAGATCGATGCCCGTGGGCTCACCCTTACGCCAGGACTAACTGATGCCCATTGCCACATTGAATCCTCCCTCGTTCGCCCCTATGCCTGGGAAGAAGCCGTTTTACGCCGAGGCGTAGTAAATGCCGTGTGTGATCCACACGAGCTGGCCAATGTTTGCGGCATACCCGCTATCGAATACTTCCGGCAATGTGCTGCCCGTATGATCCTGCACTTGCAGGTGCAAATCCCCTCCTGTGTACCCGCACTGCCAAGCGAACAGGCCGGAGCCCACCTTCCCGCCGCAGATATCGCCCCCTACGCCTCCGCCGGCTGTGCACTGGCCGAGTTGATGAACGTGCCCGGTGTACTGGGAAAAGACCCCGATACCCTCGCCAAAGCCGCCGCTTTCCATAAGCACCCCATCGATGGGCACGCTCCCGGCGTCTCCCCAGACGCCATCAACGCCCTGGCTGCCATAGGTGTCACCAACGACCACGAATGCTCCTCCGTCGCCGAAGCCGTAACCAAACTGCGGCTGGGGTGGACCCTTTTTCTGCGGCTGGGAAGCGTTGGGCGCGATCTCAAGGCGCTCACCTCCCTCTTTTCCCCCACGCTGTGCGACCGGCTGTGCCTGTGTACAGACGATGCCGACCCCTTAAATATCGTAGAACGCGGACATTTGGATGCCGCCGTGCGCCTAGCAATCGAAGCCGGATGCGACCCCTTAGCCGTTTATCGGGCTGCATGCCTGACGCCCGCACGGCACTTTGGTTGGCGAAACCGCGGACTGATCGCCCCAGGTTACGCAGCCGACCTGCTGCTGATGCCAGATCTCGCCGAATGCCGCGCCGAACGCGTGTTCTGCAGCGGGCAGGAAGTAACCGAGGCCCGTCTCGCTGAACGCCCCCCCGAGCCGGATTATTCCGCCTTTCTGCACACGGTTCATGGCCGTGAATGGAACGCTCAAGACTTCATACCTCCACCACCTGGCGCCGTTATTGGCGTCCGAGACGGGCAGCTCCTCACCGATGTGCTTGACTGGGAGGCCGCCCAAGACGATCTGGCTATTGGGGCGCTGATTGAACGCCACGGGCATAGTGGGCAGATTGGCCGCGCCTGGGTTCATGGCTTCGGGCTCCGCCGCGGCGCACTGGCTTCCACCGTTGGGCACGATTCACACAACCTCTGTGTCGTAGGCGCTTCCGCTGCCGATATGGCACTTGCAGCCAACGCCGTCCGAGCCTGCGGAGGCGGCTTTGCCGTAGCCTGCGAAGGAACCGTAACCGCCTGCCTGCCGCTGCCTCTAGGCGGGCTAATGAGCACCGGCTCCGTGGCGGAAGCGGCCGATGCGCTGGCCACCCTGCGGCAGGCCGCCCGCGAAACCGGAACACCGCTTTCTTCACCCTTCCTCTCCCTGGCCTTTCTACCCCTGCCAGTCATTCCTGCAGCCCGCCTCACGCTGAGCGGCTACACTTCCGTTTCACTCTAAATCAAGGATCTCTCATGCAACTGATCGCAGCCGACATCGAAAATGCTATGACCAACGCCTCCTGGATTCGGCGGATGTTTGAAGCTGGGAACGACCTGCGGCGAACGCGCGGAGCAGATCAGGTCTTTGACTTCTCTCTGGGCAATCCGGATGTACCGCCGCCGGCTAAAGCCCGGGAAGTCCTGCACGCACTGGCAGATTCTGTCGTGAAGCCCTGCGGGCTGGGCTATATGCCAAACGCAGGATTGCCCGCCTTCCGGGAAGCCTTGGCGCAAAAACTCTCGCACGAACAAGAAGTCCCCCTGGAGGGGAAACATATCCTCGCCACCGTAGGAGCAGCAGGCGCCCTCGTCGCATTTTTCCGCGCTGTGCTCGAGCCCGGCGATGAAGTACTCGTACCTGCGCCCTATTTCGTAGAATACGGGTTTTATTGCGGGCACTTCGGCGGTAAGCTCCGCCCCGTTCCCATGCAGGGGCCGGACTTTGCGCTGGATCCCGCCGCTTTATTGGCGCAGGTTACTGACCGAACACGCGTGGTGCTCCTGAACTCACCCAACAATCCAACCGGCGCCATTTACTCCCAAGCAGCGCTCCAGCACCTAGCTTCCGCAGTCAACACCCTGAATGACGCGCGGAAACGCCCCATTTATCTGCTTTTTGACGAGCCCTACCGCGTCTTTGCCTTCGATGGTGCCAATGTACCGCCCGTGCTGCCGCTCTCCCCCTTCTCTGTGGTGCTTGGCTCCTTCTCCAAAAGCCTCTCGCTGGCAGGTGAACGCGTTGGTTATGTAGCCGTCAATCCCGCATTAGAGGGTGTCGAGACCCTGCTCGCCGCCCTCACCCTCACAAACCGGACGCTCGGCTACGTGAATGCCCCCATCCTTGGCCAGAAACTTGCCCTCGGCCTGCTTCATGAACAGGTAGATCTCACCATTTACGATGCCCGCCGAAAAGCAATGGCTACCGTCCTGTCGCAGGCAGGGCTTCGGTTCTCCCTGCCGCGCGGCGCCTTCTACTTTTTCCCCGAAGCTCCCGGCGGAGACGATGTGGCCTTCTGCCAATGCCTGATGAAACACGGCGTGATTGCCGTGCCGGGGCGCGGATTTGGCATGCCCGGTTACATTCGCCTCTGCTGCGCAGTGGATCTGTCCATCATCACCCGCTCTGCAGAAGCGTTCAAGGCCGCCATGGCGGAGTTCTCAGCCCCATGAATAACGCCCGCCGCCAAGCCATTTTCGCCCTGACCCTCTGGCAAACACGCGGACTCTTTCCTTTCGATGCACTGGGAGACACACCGGATCGCCCCTTCGCCCAAGAGCTGATCGGCGCCGTGCTCCGAAACAAAGCCTCGCTGGAATGGGCACTAAAGCGCTGCGTTAAACGCCTGCCGGAGGGCGATCTCCTCGCCACCCTGCAGGTTGGAGCAGCGCAGCTGCTGGTGCTTCCGGGGGTGGCCGATCACGCCGCCGTGGCCGAAACGGTGGAAGCGGCGAAAGCTATTGGAAAAGGCGCTGCGGGTTTTGTCAATGCCGTGCTCCGGCGGCTCCAACGCGAACGCTCCACATTAGCGGAAGCTCTGCTCAAAGAGCCTGAACCCCTGCGGCGCAATCTCCCCACCGAACTGTGGCGCCGGTGGATCGCCGCCTTTGGAAAAGCCCGTGCTCGGGCAATCGCCGAAGCCATTGCCATGCCGCCGCCCGTCTGTATCCGCCCCCTGCCGCCGCATCCTGTGCCTAACGGGTGCGCGCCTCACCCCGATGACCCGCAGGGCACCGTCGTACTTCCGCGAGGGAAACGTGTCGCACTTCTGCCCGGCTATGCGGAAGGACATTTTGTCGTGCAAGACCCCATCACCCGACATGCGATTGAAGCGCTGGATATCCGCCCGGGGCAGCGTATTCTGGACGCCTGTGCTGCTCCCGGAGGAAAGACCGCCCAAATCGCTGCCCGGCTTTTCCACGAAGCCCCCGCCGGAGTACTCACCGCCAACGAAGTCAGCCCCCGCCGTTTAGAAACCCTGCGCGACACCCTGACGCGGTGTGTACCCAACAAGCCTATCCGTCTAACCTGTACCGATGCGGCCGTTCCGCCCCCGCCCGACGAGTCCCCATATGACCGTATTTTACTGGATGCCCCCTGCAGCAACACCGGCGTGTTGGGACGCCGCCCGGATGCCCGTTGGACCTGGTCGCCACAAAAAATGCGTCAACTCTGCGCCACACAGACAGCGTTGTTGGAGGCCTGTGCCGCCCGGCTGAAACCTGGCGGGCGCCTAGTTTACTCCACCTGTTCCCTGGAGCCGGAGGAGGATGAAGCACAAGTAGACGCCTTCCTAAACCGCCACCCAGACTTCCAGGCCGGGCAGAAAACGCGTTATTTCCCCACCCCGGAACATGATGGCGCTTTTGTCGCAACCCTCTTTCGCAGCTGCTGATGCCAAAGGCGCTTTGCCTATCTGCTTAACTCATAAAAAAGGGCGCCCGGAAAAATCCGGGTGCCCTATAAGTTAAAACCCTTCCAAGTTCATCTATTTAATCACTGGGGCCGCCAATCGATGAACCTGCACGCCGGCCTGTAAAAACGCACCCACGCCATACACTTCTGTCATTTCGCGCGTTACCTTGCGCGGGTCTTGCCCGATAGGCTGAACGTAACCAAGCTTACCATTGGATTCCACAGCCTGACACAGAGCCTGCCACCCTTTAACAATCACAGGAAGTGCAGCCGCCCGATCCAACAGCCCTTCGTTCACGCCCCAGGCAAGCCCATAAACGATAAATCCGGTGGCGCTGGTTTCCGGTGATGGATAACTGGCCGGATCAAGCAAGCTCGCATGCCAGTAACCATCCGCACACTGAAGCCCAACCAGCCGCACCGCCAGCTCTTTGAACAGTGTCTCATAATAAGCGCGATTGGAATAATCTTCAGGCAAAATGCGCAACAGGTTGGCCAGCCCGGCAATCACCCAACCATTGCCGCGCCCCCAGAACACTTTGGCGCCATTGGCCTCACGATGAGCAAACCGCTTGTTGGGCGCATCAGGAAAATAACGGGAATCACGGTAAAAGAGATGCTCCTCTTTATCGTAAAGATAGTCCGTTACAGCTCTCCACTCCTTCTCCATGGCCTCAATATAGCGCGCATCCTTTGTGATCAGCCACAGCTGTGCATAAACCTGCGGCGCCATATAGAGCGCGTCACACCAGCACCAGCGCTGGAACGAAGCAAATACATGCGCATCCAGCGATACGTTCGGAGGATTTTTCAAAATACTGTCAATCCGATTACGCGTAGGGCTCATGCGCGCCTTCCCGCCAAACCGTTGGTAAAGGCGCAGCCAAGCCTGACACACCGTAAAATCGTCCGCATGAGACGCATTCCCCTTTCGCGGGGGTGCGGGACGCCACCCAGTCCCATTCCCAATGCCCTCTACCCACCGTGTATACGCCGTATCCCGTTCAACAGCTTCTGCCAACTCCCCCCAATCCAGCATACCAATATAAAGCGCACCATTCGTCCAATTATCCGGGCTATGACGCACAGCCGGCTGGTTCAGCACCTGCCAATCCGCCACACGACGCATCACCGTGCGAATATCAGCCTGCGAAGGCAACGCCTGCGCCCAGGCCGCTATACTCAACGAAACTACTGCACACGCAGTAAGCAACATTCTCATCGTTCATATCCTTTCGTTTCTTCGACCATCCACTGCCCAAGAACCAGCCAACACGCACAGCATAATCCAATCTTCACCCGACAGCAAGCTGCATACTCACGCCATTAGGCTCCTGCCGACAACACAACACAGGGTAATACATCAAACGTAACGCTTTCTCGCCCTTGCCGCATTGCGGCTCCTGCCCTTCTCTTTCTTTTCAAGGGCAGACGCACGATAACGCTTCCCAATACCTCATTCCAAAATCAGAATAGATTGAACGCCAAGCCAGAGTCGGTTCATCCCATGCCCAACGCAACGCTCTACTTCCTCTACCACCCAGAAACCTTACCCGTAAAACGCATCAACCTCTAACTCTAAAAAACATACACTCTTCCCTTCAATGCGCACCTCCCGCATCAGCCCCGAAATCGTCTGCTTTTCCTTTTCAGTTAAAAAATAAGTCTATTCAATACAAATACCTTGACTTTTTCACACACCGTTCTGTTATAATAAAGACGTTTCGAAGTCTTCGCCATGCAGGATATCCTCAAACGTATTCTCTTCTCATTTGTCTTTATCGGGATGCTCGTCAGTGTCCTCGTGGCGGTAAAGTATTCCATTCCGCAGTACCGCACCTGGCAGGAAAACCGTGCGCTGCGTGCGCAATTGCAAACTCAGGTAGATGCGCAGCGGCAGAGCATCTCAACCCTTCGCCGTAAGGTTGACCGCTTTTATTCCTCAAGATGGTTCGTTGAGCAATTAGCCCGAGCCAACCACCGCGTCGCGGAAAATGAAATTGTGTTCGTCTTCGATTGATGCCGCAAAGCAAAAACCCGCGCCAAGGCCTCTCCAGGCGCCAAACCATATAAGGGCGCACACATGATTCCAGAAGAAGTCCTCATCTTTGCTGGGCGCGGAGCCTATCCGGAATATGTCCTCCAAGGTGCCCGGAAAGCAGGGGTCAAGCGCGTACTCGTGGCCGGCGTCCGCGGTATGGCCTCCCGCCGCCTGCTGCATGCGGCAGATGCCTCTCTTGTCTTTGGCGTGGGAGAATTGCAGCGTGCGCTCGACTGGCTGGCAGCACATCACGTAGAAACCATGCTGTTGGCCGGCCAAATCACACCGGCAGCCCTCTTTTTCTCCCGTTTTGATGCACTCACACGGCGGCTCCTCTCCGAGCTTCCCGTCAAAAATGCACACACCATCTTTGGCCGAATTATTCAGGAAATCGAGGCGCGGGGAACACGCGTCATTCCGGCTTCCTGCTTCATGGGTGATCATTTGCCCGGCATCGGCCTGCTCACGCAGCGCCCGCTGTCCGCACGCGAACAGGCCGATATTGACTTCGGCCAACACGTGGCAATGGGCGTGTGCGACCTGGATATTGGGCAGACGCTTGTAGTTAAGGAAGGAATGGTGCTGGCGGTTGAAGCCTTCGAAGGCACCAACGCCACCCTCCGCCGGGCAGCAAAAGTCGGCGGGAAAGGCAGCGTCATGATCAAGGTGGCCAAACGTGACCATGACATGCGTTTTGATATCCCCGTTTTTGGTGAGCACACGATCCGGCTCTGCCGCCGGTGCGGCATTTCCGCCGTAGCCTTTCAGGCCAAACGCTTGGTTATGATTGACCAACCGCGCGTAACAGCCTTGGCCAACCGTTATGGCATCGCCCTCGTGGGCGTAGATTCCGGCCTCCCGCCTGCGCCTGTCGAACCCGATATGGTGTCTTAGCACACTCCGGCACACCTAAACGGCATCCTATACCCCACACTATATACCCCCAAGCCCTGCCTACCCCTAACGGCAGACACGTGAAAGAAGAGCCCTATGTTTCAAGTCGTCCACCACACGCTTGCCGAACACTGGCTGGCGGAAATCCGAAACGAACAAACACCCGCGACCCGCTTTCGCGAAGCCGTCCGAAAATTAGGTGCCCTGCTGGCAGCGGAAGTCCTGCGTGATGCGCCTCTGACTGAAACCCCCATCCAAACGCCCTGCGGGCTGGCCATTGGCCGCCAGTTGGCAAACCAAACCATTCTCGTCCCCGTGCTTCGTGCAGGGCTTGTCTATGCCGAAGGCATGGCCGAGATCATCCCTAACGCCATCTTTGGACACATTGGCCTCTTTCGGGACGAATGCACCCATCGCCCCGTTCCCTACTTTTCCAAGCTGCCCCGAAAACTGGCCGGCACACAAATTCTGATTGCCGACCCCATGCTGGCCACTGGACATTCGGCAGTGGCAGCGGTGGACACGGTATTAAACGCCGGAGCCGAACCGGAACAAATTCGCTTTCTGGCCTTAGTCGCCGCACCGGAAGGCGTCCGCTGCTTTGAAGCTGCACATCCGCACATTGACATCCGCGCCTTCGCGCTGGATGAACGGTTGAACGACCAGGCCTACATCGTCCCCGGCCTTGGCGATGCCGGAGACCGTCTCTTTGGCACATGCTGAATCACCCCTTGGCCAGTCTACAGATGCGCCGCCTTATACAATACCCGAGCAAGCTTGACGGCGAAAAGCACCTCGTGTTACCTTATGCCGTACAGGGCGTTGGTTGCCCATGATCACTGCCGTAACGGTTTTCTTTGGAGGGATGCATGACATTGCACGATACGGTTCGCGCCTTGGCTGCGGAAAAGCAGGCGCTGATTCTCGCCCACAACTACACACTTCCGGAAGTACAGGATGCAGCAGACTTCATCGGCGATTCGCTGGAGCTGAGCCGAAAGGCAGCAGCATGTAAAGCGCAGACCATTATCTTTTGCGGCGTGCGCTTTATGGCAGAAACAGCGAAGATTCTCTCGCCGGAAGCCACGGTCATTCTACCCAATCCGCACGCCGGATGCCCCATGGCAGATATGGCCACCGCAGAGGCCGTGCGCACCTGGAAACAGGAACACCCGGATGCCCTCATCGTAGCTTACGTCAACACCACCGCCGAGACAAAGACCGAAGTCGATATCTGCGTAACCTCTGGAAACGCCAAAGAAATTCTGCTTGGGCTTCCGGCTGATCGCGAAATCCTCTTCCTTCCGGACGCAAACCTGGGCGCAAACATGATGGCCGAAACCGGACGCAAACTCACCTTATGGCCTGGCTGCTGCCCAACACACGGGAATCTGACGCCGGAAACCGTAAAAGCCGCACGCGCCGCACACCCGAACGCCGTGGTCATGGTTCACCCGGAATGCCGCCCGGCCGTCGTCGCGCTGGCAGATGCTGCGCTGAGCACCGGCGGGATGCTTCGGTATGCAAAGACCTCTCCGGCACGCGACTTTCTGGTTGGCACAGAGGTCGGGCTGCTCCATCGCCTGCGCCAGGAAAACCCGGAAAAAACTTTTACTCCGCTTGAACCGCGAATCCTCTGCCCGAATATGAAACGCACCTCACTGGAAGACGTATTGTTTGCCCTGCGTGACGGCGGCGGAGAAGTGATTGAGCTAGACACCGCGGTGATGGATCGTGCTCGTAAGCCAATCCTTGAAATGTTGAATCGCTGTTCATAACACGTACTGGGATGAAACTGCCAGTGCCTTCCCCCATTGTGCCGGCATATGCCGCACTCACCATCGCCGGAAGCGACAGCGGCGGCGGCGCAGGTATTCAGGCCGATTTACGCGCCTTCCGTGCATTTGGCGTACATGGCTGCTCGGCTATCACGTCCTTGACAGCACAGAATCCGCACGGCGTGCGCAACATACTTGGGATCCCCCCGGCGTTTCTGCATGACGAACTCGCCTGCATTGCTGAAGACTTCAAAATCGGCGCCGTGAAAACCGGTATGTTGTTGAACGCGCCGCTCATTGAAGCGGCGGCGGCACACATAAACGCCTTTCCGGAGGCGCCATGGGTGGTGGATCCCGTGATGATTGCCACCAGCGGCGCCCGCCTATTGGATAACGCTGCCATCGCTGCACTGCGAGAACGCCTGCTCCCCTTCGCGTCAGTCATTACCCCCAATCTGCCCGAAGCTATGGTCTTGCTTGGAGAACCCGAGCCCCTAAAAAAAACACCTGACGCGTTGGCAAAACTCGCGCGTCGGTTGTGCGACAAATTGGCCGGCCCGACAGTCTTGCTCAAGGGGGGGCACAACCCCAATGCTCCAGCCACAGACTTTCTGGCAGAGCCTTCAGGAGCACTCTGGCAGATTGATGCTCCAGCCCTTGATCACCCCGCCACCACCCACGGAACCGGATGCACACTTTCGGCTGCCATCGCGGCCAACCTAGCCCTAAATCACCCATTGCAAACGGCCATTGCGGAGGCCAAAGCCTATCTCCTGAATCTGTTGGCGGCTGGAGCTCCACAGGGGAAGACAGCCGTCTATGGGCCGGAAGGCAACACTTTCTCTGCCCAAGCCATCCGTTTCACCGCTCTACTCTAACCCGCAGACTCACGCCCATAACACGATACTGACAAAAAAGAAAAACGGCCTGCCCTCAAACCGAGCGCAGGCCGTTTTGTAACAAATCCATGACTATCTATCAGAAACGCCATTGAAGCCCGGCCGTAAAGACAACCGAAGAGAAGTCCGCCTCTGCACGTAAACCGCCGGCCGAAAGCGAGGTGTCGTCCACCCATTCATACCCGGCCTGTCCAAAAAGCGAAAGGCTCTCCGTCATCGCCCACGCCGCGCCCACATGGCCGCCAAAACCCAGCAAGCAGGTGGTATCAGAGGCCGAAGCCCCATTGGCCTTGAAGTCCATGACCGCCAAACTCGCCAAGGCTTCAACACCGGCATACAGCTCCACAGAAGGCAATACCCGCCAAGCCACACGCGGGCCGAAGGCAAGCTGATACAAATCGGCAGAGAAATGAGATGAAACCATGCGGCTTCCGGAAGCATACGTCGTCTCCTCGCGAATCACCCCTGTTTCACGAAAGTCGGAGTCATAGCGATCGGGCGTAGGCGGCGTAGGTGATGGAGAAGGCGGGTACGGCGGATTCCCGCAAACGAAGTATCCATCAGTCACCCGCGTAGTCAGAGCACCCGTATTCAGAAAACGCCCGGTAGAAGACTCCATATCAAAGAAGGCTGCCACCCGAAGCCCCAACGTGAGAGAAAAGCGTTCCTCAGAGAGCAGGTCAAACCCCAAGGCAGCGTTCAGTCCAAGCGCAGAATCATCCTCAGACGAGGAAAGATCGCTCCGGCCGCTCCCAGCAGTGAAAACGGATTCCGTGCGCTGCGCTCGAATAGCCCACAGCTCCGCACCCGGCGTTGTCGGATCCGGCACGGTGCTCCAAGAAGCGGGATCCCCTGCATCAAAGTCGTAGGACGTCCCGCCCGGGAGTGTCGCCGTTGGAGCGGAGACACTCCCCGATGTCTTGATTTTTGTCCGAGCACGCCAAGCCGGGCCGGCAGAAAACGTCCAACGGCCGCGCTCGGCAGCTTCCAACGCCACACCTTCTGCGGCCATAACGCCTGCCGCAGCGGCACCTATCATCAGGGCAATTATCTGTTTCATTGCATCCCCTCTCTTCTATTTCACTCATCAGCCACTACGCGGAAAAATCCGGAGACGGCCGACTGCGGGAGTTCAACTCGCAGCGAAACGATCCCCTCACTCCGCTTCTGAGAAGCAAGCGTATCCAAACGCACCGATGCGGCACCCAATGCCGGGAGCCACTCCACCTGCAGGGATGCCGGGTCAAACGTCTCCCAAGAGCGGTTCGTCGTCACCTGAACCGTCAATTCCCAGGCCGCGCCCTCCCCGGAAAGAGCCGTGATCCGAAGCGCCGTGATGCCAGAAGGCGAAGCCGGCGTAATGTTTCCCTGCCCGCCGAAGTTCTCTTCCACCCAATCCGCATCTGCGCGAAGCTTGATCGTTCCGGACGCCGTATCACTGCCCGCCCGCCGGAAGACCTCTGATCCGCCGACAGCGGGCGTTCCGTCCACAGTTACTTCCTCCAGCACGGCACAGTTCGCAAAGGCCCACTGTCCCAACGAAGAGACGCATGCCGGGATCGTAACCGACTTGAGGTTCGTTCCAGCAAACGCCGATTCGCCAATCGCCAGCGCAGCAGGGTCAGCAGGGCTGGCCGCCTGGCGCGGCGGAGTGAGCGTAAGTCCCGTAATGCCCGAAGCACCGCAAAAGGCATAGTCGCCCACCCGCGTGCAAAAGATCGGCGTAACCACCGTTCCGGTGATATCCGTCCGGTTCATGAAGGCGCGTGGGGCGATCTCCGTCACGGGCAGGCCGCCCACAGTATCAGGAAGCGTAAAGAGCCCACCCGCCGGCGGCGTACCGGTCAGCCCCGTAAGACGCGCCGTGCCATCCGCAAGCAGCTCATAAGAGAAGGCTGTCTCGCCGTCCCACAGCGTTTCCCAGCGGGCATAAAGCCGGTGCTCCGAAGGCGATAGCAGCGGTGCCCCCACCTGCACCTGCGCCGCATCGGCGCCGATGCCATCAAACCAGCCGACCAGACGATAACCCGGCCGCACTGCCGTTGGCAGTTCGCCGTATGTCCCACCCAAAAACTGCGTCGTAACGGCACTACCCTCCGCAAGATATGCACCTAAGGCATCGAATGTTACAGGCACCGCTGCGCTGCCAGCCGTCCAGACGACCGGATCGGCCGTGATGTAGTCGTGCGTGTCCGGGTCGGGATACATCGGGCACGCAGCGTACTCGTAGGTCCTTCCGCCCACCACGCCGATATCGCGGTACCAGGGGCCCGAGAGCGGCGCCATGTTCTGCCAGGGGCTGCGCGTCCCGTCGGCGTAGACCTCGCGGCGGATGATCTGGTAGTAGGTGCAGTCGGCCGAGAACGTCCACTTGATGTCGAGGGCGTTCTGCCCCGGTACGCGTTCCACCGTGACAGGCGTCGCCACCGAGCGGAGGAACTTGCTCCGGTAGGTCGAAGATGCCGCCGTCGCGCGGTTCGTAACCACGGCCTCCACGATGAGAACACCGTAGTAATCCCCCGGCTGCCACGTGAACTCACCACCCTCATCGGACAACTGTTCCTCGTGGTACACCACGTTCGTGATCGTGCCATATCGCGCGACCTCGGTGATCTCCAAATCCGTGCCGTCCTGCATGTTGAGGGATCGCGAAGCCTCGTCCGCCCAACGCGCCGCCCACGGGAACGCAATCTCCCGATCGTTTTCCTCAGATGCCTCCGGGAGCGGGATCGCCACCGGCTTCGTCGTGTTGATGTCCACCGTGCAGCTGTCCGTCAGCGAACTGTAGTCGTCGGCAACCGTGAGCGTCAGCGTTGCGCCTGGCGCGTCAAGGTTGTTCTGCGTGTCCGTATCGGCATCCCACACGAGCCGCAGCCATCCCGAACCCGAAAAGATCGCCGTGCCGTTCTCCACCGCCTTGCGGTTGACCGTGTAGTTCCGATCCACCACCGGCTCCCTTTCGAGCGTCGCCACGGTGATTGCCGTGCCCTCCGCCGTCTGCGCGGCGAGCGTGACGTTCGTCGGATACGGCAGGTTCGGAAGCCCGAAGAGTTCATTGAAGCGCGTCCGCACCGTCTTGTACTCGACATCGAGATCGACCTTGCCGTTCCACGGCCACCGCGAGGAGACACCCTGAATCTTCATCGTGTCCAGCACCGCATAGCCGACCACCGCCTCGGACGGCGCGCCCTTCATGCCGTTCGCGTAGACCGCCGTCACCGTGTAGCGGCCGAGACCCGGCTGCGGCAACTGGTCATCGATGAACTGGTTGGTGTCCACAGTCACCGTCTCCTCCGTGCGGTTGATCGCGACGTCCCAGCGTTCCACCTTCACCTCGTAGCCCGAGGCATGCGGCACGGCGTCCCATGTCACTGTCACAGCATCCGTGTCGTTCGTCGAGGCGACGACGTTCTGCGGCGTCTGCGTTGCGCCGCGCGTGCCGTTCACAGAAGGCTGAGCGGGCAGCGTTGTGCCGGTCTTCGAGATCGGCACAACAATGAACTCGAAGTCGCCGACGACCGTCTCGACGGTGTTGTCCGTCCACGTCGTCGCGTCCGTCACGGTTGCGACCGTCACGAAGTCCGTCTCGCCCGCCTGGCGGCGGCGGATCTCGTAGGAGGCCGCGCCATCGAGCGCGTTCCACGTAATCGTCACGCCGTCCGCGTTGTCCGTCGTCGCCGAAAACGCGAAATCGGGCAGCCTGAATACGGCCACACACTCCGTCTGCTCGTTGCTGCCGGAGACCGGCTTGAGTATCAGCGTAATCGTATTCAGACCCCAACTCTTCGGCGTCCACGAATTGATCGTACCCTCGCCGAGTTTGGCTTCGGTTCTCAGAATCTCCACGGGATTCGCGTTGTCCGTGATGTCCGTCAACACCGCCGTCTGCTTCCACCAGGCGTCGTTTTCGCC
>CALBHX010000069.1 GCA_937892925.1 uncultured Lentisphaeraceae bacterium | reverse complement strand
CAACAGAAAATGCAAAACACCCAATGCGTGTTGCGCGATATTCCCGCCGAGGGGGCATAATCAATGGATCTGCAGACCAATATCCGTCCGGGCACAACCGCCGCACCCATAAAGATAGTTCTCGTCTCCCAGCCCACGTTCGCGCCGATGCTCGCCCCCAACAACGAGAAAGCCGCACATGTTCTATTGTTCGAAACGCTGTCGGAGCTGATGCATTATCCAACAACAACACCAACCGATCTGTGTCTTCCAAAATCGGTACACACGCCTCCACAACCGCCTCCCAGTAATGCTGGGTGGCGGCGGAAAGTAACGTAACTGTACGTAAATCCAAAAAAAGCTGCACAAATCCAATTACTTAGAAAGTAATGTAAACGTTTCGCGGGCGATCATCAATTCCTCATTTGTCGGCAGAACCATCACCGGAATCGCAGAATCCGAACCGGAAATTGTAGCTTCTGAACCGCGGCACATCCGATTAACCTCGACATCAAGCGTAACGCCGAGACCTGAAATCGCCTTCACAAGCGCCTCACGCGTCTCCCAGGAGTTCTCACCAATGCCACCTGTCATCACAATCGCATCAACATGCCCCAATTGGGCTACATAACCACCCACATACATCGCATAGCTGTGAACCAGCCGAGCCATGGCCAATTGTGCCGCCGACTCTCCTCTTTCACGAGCTGCACACAAATCACGCATATCACTTGATCCCGTCCCGCCTAGAGCCAATACACCGCTCTCCTTGTTAATAAGCTTATCAATCGCTTCTGCCGTATAACCATTTTTAAGTAGATACAGCACAATCGCAGGATCAAAGTCGCCCGACCGCGTTCCCATCATTACACCCGCCAATGGCGTCATTCCCATTGATGTGTCCCAGCACTTCCCGTCTTTCACCGCAGTAATGGAAGAGCCATTTCCTAAATGACAAGTAACCAGATTAACCGTCTCAACTGGCTTTCCTAGCACTTCCGCAGCCCGCTGCGTAACAAACTTATGGCTGGTGCCATGAAAACCATATTTCCGCACTCCCAGCTTCTCATGCAGAACACGCGGCAACCCGTATAAATAACTTTCTTCCGGCATCGTTTGGTGAAATGCCGTATCAAAAATGCCTACATGCGGCACACCAGGCAACACGTGCTCACACCCTTTGACACCTTGCAAAGACGCTGGATTATGCAACGGAGCTAATGGAATAAGCTTTACAATTTCCGCCTGTGCCTCTTCCGTTAACAGCACTGGAGTGGAATACTTCTCACCGCCATGAACAATGCGATGCCCCACCGCATCAATATCAGAGAGCGCCTTCAGGCATCCACCTTTTTCAGGCGCAATCAACGCATTACAAGCCAGTTGAACCGCCGATGTATGATCCGGAGCCTCACATGGCACCTGTTTCTCCGAAAACCCTTCCGTCGAATAGGAAAATAATGACCGCCCAATACCTATCCGCTCTACTTGCCCTTTGGCCAACATCTTTTCAGAAACCATGTCAAACAGCATAAACTTCAAAGAACTGCTGCCGGCATTAACGACCAGAACATTATGAATAGACATTCGCGAACTCCTATGACTAGTGAACAGCCTTATAGTATAGCGTCTCACATAATTACTGTCAAAACGACTCCAAAGTGTCTATGTTAGAAAATCACATACAGGACACAAAGTGATAAAGAAAAACAAGAACAAAATCCGCATCGTTCGTACTACATTACATGGCGGAAAAACAGATTAAACATTTTAAGATTTAAAATATAATGTGAAACGAGGGAAGATAGATAATGGGGTAAGACAGAAGGTGACAGCTCCAAGTAAATCAACAAGTATACCTGAAACAAACGATTGAAATGACGGCGGGTTCATGTGCTCCCTCCAACGCTGCCGAGGTGTACAAAACCAATCCCATCAAAGTATTTCTGTGCTGCCCACGCATCTGGACAGCGCGGAGATCCGTGCGCGCTTCGCCGCCCTGCCTGCCCAGCGGCAGGCCGAGATCCGCGCGCGCCCTCTTCTCGGCGCGGATGGCTTCGGCCGATTACCTTCAAACCCTTCAGCGCGTGCTGGCAGCTTACGCCGAGGGTGAGCTCAACGCCGCCGAAGCCCGCGAACGCCTCCGCGCCAAGCTTCAGGCGCTCGGCCTTGACGGCGGCTCCCACGCGCTCACCGATCCCGGCAGCCTCCGCCGACTCAACCTCATCCTCCGAACCCAACGCCAGATGGCCGCCTCCGCGGCGCGTCTGGAAGCGCGCGACAGCGATGAGCTGGCCGATTGGCCTGCCTAGCGTTTGGAACGCTACGGCGTGCGCCGCACGCCCCGCGCCGATTGGCCTCAACGCTGGCACGCCGCAGGCGAAGCTACTGGCTGGCAGGGCGCTTGCAAACGCGTTTTCGTGGCGTTGAAAACCTCCCCCATCTGGCAGGCGCTCGGGGAGGGCGCAGGCGGCTTTACCGACACCCTCGGAAACCCCTATCCCCCCTTCGCCTACGGCTCGGGCATGGATTGGACAGATGTAGACGCCGAAGAAGCCGAACGCCTCGGCCTGAAGCCCGATGGGCAGACAGCCGCTCAAGCAGGCTATGCCTCGCTCTCCCCCTCCGACCAGGAAGTCGCCCGCGCCCTCCGCAATCACCCCGCCATTCAAGCCCTTCTGAAGCGCTCCGGCATTCAGACCCTGAACCGCCGAACGCCCTTCCATAAGTGCCCCACATGCGGCCGCTTCGCCGCCTATGATGGCACGTGCAGTCGGTGCGGAGCCGCGCTCTCAACAGATCAGCAGGTGCAGCGGGGCCGTGAAGCCCTCTCCCGGGCTACCCAAGGACGTCCCAAAGACGTTCGTTATGCCATGCACAAGCCCGGCCTCGGAAGTATTCACTTTCTGCAAGGCTGGGAGGGAAAAGGTATCGAGCAAGAGCACGGTAAAGGACTTGCAAAGCTCCAACAAAAACACCGAAAAGAACTGAATCGCCTCCCCGAAACCATCGCTAAGGGGAAGGTCTACCGCGTGAAACTCAAAGAGGGAGCAGGTTTTTCAGAACGAGTATGCGCCATTATTCATGGAAGCTATGTGGCATTCTTGAGTAAGCATGGCGATGGGTGGGCGGTAGTTACCCACTATAACGATGAAAAAAAGGCACGGGAAATTGAAACGTATAACCGCTGAAAAAGTGAAAGCCGCCACTCGGCGGCTTTCTAAAAGGCAGGGTGCTTTGCGCGACAAAACGCAGGCTACTGGCCGCGAGGGTTATGCCTTCACAACGCGGAGTGTCCCGCCAGTGCCTTTAGTAAAGCACAAAACTCAGAAGGAATGCAAGCAATGATTTTTTGGACGGTTGATACCCGTGAGCTGGATGCGCTCTGCCGCGCCTTTTCCCCGGAATCGCGCACACGCCTACACCGCGCGGCCGCCCGTTCGGTGAGCGTGCTCTGCCGCCGCCATCTGCACACGATCGGCCAGAGCCGACACGCCACGGCCAACCGCCTGGGCGCCGCCCCCACCGGACACTTCGAGCAGGCCGGCCGTCTCACCCCCATGTATCTCCTCTGCGCCTCCGTCACCCAAAAGCGCGACCATACTAAGGCAAGCATCCAAGCACAGTTCCCATACCCGAGGACGAAGGGACGATCGTAATAAGCACCTCATGCTCCTGACTGCCCTCGACAGTACCCTTACTAGACTCCTACGCCTACACCGGCGGATGCTCCCGAAGCCATCTACGCACCGTCTCGGCCAAAGCGACCACGCCACAGCTCGTACGGCACGTGGCGTGGAAGAACAGTAAGCAACGGGTGCAGGTCATTTCTCGCCAAGCTTTTCAAGAATGGCCTGCAGCGTGTGCCGCTGTGCGAAAGCCGCAGCAGCCGTCCGCTCCGTGTAGTGCCATGTCATAAGGGCGGCAATGGAGCGGGCGAGGGCTATGCGGGAGAAAAAATAGGCGAGGAAGAACGCCACGACGCTAATGATAAGGGAAAGGATCAGCATACCTCCTCCATCATGAAACCCGATGGCGAGGTTGATGAGAAACAGCAGGATGGCGGAGACCACCATGATGAAGCAGTTTAGAGCCTGAAGCTTGCGGGCCTCTTCCACCGGCTCGATGTCAATGCCTGTGGAGGGCAGATCCATTGAACCGCGCGAGGCGGCGACACGAGCGCGGGCGACTGTAACTTTAGAAATCTTGATGGGATTGGACATAGGGTACCTCACTTAGATAGGAGTTTCAAGAGCAGAGTTTTGATTGTTTCAATATCGGCGGCCATCTTTGCGGTGCGCTCGTCGAGGGAATCGACGGAACGGGCAAGAGCCGTGCGAGAGGCCGCAAGGTCAGAGAGCGCGTGCAAGGCCTACTCTTACCTTGCATGCGCCGTCCACAGGAGGTGTGAACTCCTGCGCGTGCCGATCACACACACTTAAAACGGCATCGTCATCAACAGACCCTCCCATAGAGAGCATAGCAAAGAAACGCAGCGATGGCAAGAGTCGACTTAAACATCAAAGCAACATCCGTCACCATCTCCGAGGGCTACCAAGCCATCAACGAGGTCGCCGGCCACACCACCGCCGGCACCGAGTGCGTCGTGATGGGCAATTACGGGCGCGAGGTTTCCGTGTCCGGCCACGTCGCGAAAGACGCGACCATCCCGAAAAACGGCGACACCGTTACCGTCACGGGCTACGACATCGCATGGATAGACGGCGTCTCTCTTGCAAAGACACCCGACGGGGTTGCTGCCTTCTCCGCTACCGTCCACGCCCGAAAGCCCAACACCGCAATCGCCCCCTGACGCCTATGTTTTACCCCGCCTTCAAGACCGACTGGCTCCCGCCGCGTCTCGCCCGCACGCGCTTCACGCGCGCCCGTGCGAGGCTTCTGACGATTGGGCATTTACGCACGCTGGAAGTGCTCGAGAATGGGCTTGTGTCCACATCCAGTGAGCCGCCGGAACCGTTCGACCTTGGGCAAGCGGTGGCAGGTGCGTGCCTTCCGTGGCGCGTCTTTCGCCGCCGCGCCGCAAGAGCCTCCTGGCTCCTGCGTTTATCGGCGGTGCGGTGCACGCCGCGCACGGCGGAAGAAGCTGAAGCAATCCTCCACTGGTGGGCGGAACAGACGTGGGTGCCGCCGCGCGCCCATCAAGCTGAACCCGAGGTGAAAGCCGAGAACATCGCGCGTGCTCGCGCCATCGACCACGCCGCCACGCCGACCATGCGCCTTGCGTGCGCCGTCTGCGCCGTCCCCGGGTGGCGTGAGCTCCTGCGCGTGCGCACAGCGTGGGATGCGCCGCTTATCGCGGCGAATCACCTGCTTTCCGCACACGCCGAATTACAAGGCGCTTACCACTTTTCCGCGGATCTTCTGCTGGGGATTTCCGCAAAATGAAGCGACAAGTACGGCATCCTGACTGCATCCGAAGACGTTCTCGATACGCCTGATAGGACTTTTCTTCACGTCGTTCTTTGATGATGTAGTAAAGGCCGACAACGATAAGTACCACGTTGAAAAGAATACCACCAAAAAATTCAATTATACTCACGCTAGAAAGATAGCAAAAGGAGGTTCCGGGTGGCAACTGCAAAACTGAAAATAGAAACCACGAATGACACAACAAAGGCAGAGAAGTCGTTTGATAGGGTTTCTGCCGCCGCCAAAAAGGCAAACGCAGAAATAAAGAAAGACGGTATCAACGTTTCCGAAGAACTTGCGAAAAAGAATAAAGAAGGCGTGAACAATCTTGTCGGCCGTTTTTCGTGGGTTAATCTTACGATGAAAGGGATCTCATTTATAGCCAATGGACTTATTGGGGGCTTTCGGAAAATACTTGAGGAGGGCAATAAGATGCGCGAGATGGCAAAAAACATTGGCATCTCGGCCGAAACGTTTGCGGCGATGAAAGCAAGGGCGGATGTCGCCGGTGTGTCTCTGGAAGATTTCAACAAATCGCTCGACGCTCTCAAAAACGGACGCACTTCACTGGACGAACTCATGAATTCGTGGCGTGGCGTTGCCAATGCCACTTATGGCGCGCGAGAGGCCAATGACAGGTTCTTTGACGAATCAGGGAAAAATATTGAGGCGGTGACAATAGACCGCAACATTGAAAAACTAGATGTCGGATGGCGTAATCTTTGGAGAACCAGCGTCTCCGGAATTGTGCGGGGCTTGGGATTCGGAACGGACGCCGAAACCACAATCGAATACGCCGTCCAGCAAGGTATCAGGGGAAAAAGCGGAAGGGATAAGGCCATTAGGGCTGCCATCAAAGAACAAGCATACTCCCCCGTTGAGGGTACAACGATGTGGCGTGCCCGATACAAAGAACTCGGAGACCTTTTCGATCAACGCGTCGCCGCCGTAGATACCGAGCGACGGAACTCCCGCGATGACCGCATCGTCAACCTTTATAACCGACTTGGTCAAGATGTCGGCGCAACTGTCCGTGCACTTTACCGCCTCGGCCTTGGAAACTTTTCCGATGGTGACGTTTCCGCAGCCATTGAGCGCGCCCAAAAGCGTGAAAGTTCCCGAGAGAAAGACGAACGTATTGTCCGTGAAATCCTGGAAGAAGACCAAGCATTGAAAGCCAAAAACGAAGCGTCCTCCAAACGACAAGAGGCCATCGATAAAACGCTTCTGTCTTACGCCTTCGCCAAAGGCGGCGGCCTCCTCGCAGGCGTCAATTACGGCTTCTTAGGAAACGCGCAGGAGCAGGCCGAGCGAGAAAAGCTTGTCCAATTAGGCAAACAGACCAAATCCCTCGCCGAAGTGGTGGCCGAGTTGAAACGCGTCTACACCGTCCTCACACTCGACAATTAAACAGGAGCAAGCCATGCCGATAAAGTCCATTGGTGGAAACGCCCTCAACGTCTCCGGATGGGTTCTCGCCTCACAAACCACCGCGCCTGATACAGGGATTACCACATCCGTTTACCGCGGCCGCCTTGACCCCCTCGCCGCCGCCGTAACTCCACTTCATTCGATCAAAAGCACCCGAAGTTGGAAAAGGTAAAACAGCCCCTCGCCTAGTATCTTTTTAAAAAGACAGACGGTTACGACATCCTCTTCCGCGACAACCTCGACTCCATTTCTTTCATCTGTGGGGATGAATGCCGCGGCCTCGCCCATTTCACCCACCCAAGAGATACACTCCAACAACTTCCGAAAACGCGCATTTACGGCACACTCGGCTCCGTTTGCCAACAAGAGCAAAACCGCAACCAACATCACCTACTGAGGCTACACTGCAGACGTTAGGTCGTTTCACGATGAAAGAACAGAACGTTAGAGCATTACAACCTTCGGCTCGCAAGATAAAAAGAAGGAAGCCCTCAATGAACACAGGACATGTCCTCGTATTCTATACCTCATACCACAAGTCACACGTTATGAGGAGGTTTCAAAGCTTCCAACACCTGTATCGCACCTTAAAATCCACCCCCAAAATAACCCAAAAAATCTCGAAACGCCCCTCCACACACTCCGCCAAACCACACTTTGTCTCAAAAATACTTCAACTTTTCTTAAATCCATTGCAAAATACAGCTGACGCTGACCCACCGCTCCAGGTTTCCATGCCCTTTTCTCTCACATTTCTCTCACCCCTTTGGACTGAACACGCCCGCAGATATTATTGCCAATTTATGGTATACTTCACGTGTTTATCAACGAAAGTGAGACTTATGCATCCTTATCGCACGCACACCTGTAATGAACTTCGTGCCGCTGATGCGGGGAAAACGGCTCGTATCTCCGGCTGGGTCTTTCGTAAACGTGACCACGGTGGTATTCTGTTTATCGATTTGCGTGACCACTACGGCCTAACGCAGGTAGTCGTTCACCCAAGCCGTTCCTTTTTCAGTGATATTGAGCGCATTAAGCTTGAAAGTGTTGTAACTTTCACTGGCGAAGTCGTACTCCGTGAGCCCTCTACCATTAATCCAGACTTACCTACCGGAGAGATTGAACTGGTGGCCAATGACTGTACTGTAGAATCCTACGCAGAGACAACGCCTATTTATATCCCCGATGAAACCGACCCCGCCGAGGATATGCGCTTGACTTATCGCTATCTCGATCTTCGCCGCGAGCGGGTTCACAAGAATATTGTCTTGCGCTCAAAGCTCATCAGTTTCTTACGAAAACAGATGGAAACTCACGGGTTTAGTGAATATCAAACGCCTATTCTTACTTGTTCCAGCCCTGAGGGCGCCCGTGACTATCTTGTACCCTCTCGTGTCCACCATGGTAAGTTCTACGCGCTTCCACAGGCGCCGCAGCTTTTCAAACAATTGCTCATGGTAGCCGGCTTTGACCGATATTTCCAGATTGCCCCTTGTTTTCGCGATGAAGACTCCCGTGCCGACCGTTCGCCGGGTGAATTCTATCAACTCGACATTGAGATGAGTTATGCCACACAGGAGGATGTCTTCGCTGTTGTGGAAGACGTCCTCAGCAAGGCTTTTGCCGAATTTTCACCAAAAGACTGGAAGATCGACCAAGCTCCCTGGCGACGGATTCCCTATCGCGAAGCCATGCTGACCTATGGCTCAGACAAGCCTGACCTGCGTAACCCTCTGAAGATTATTGACGTAACTGAGCTTTTTAGAAAATCCGGATTTGGAGCCTTTGCCAGAGCCGTTCAAAACGGCGCTATTGTCCGAGCACTTCCTGTCCCTGGAATCAAAAGTAAGCCCCGTAGTTTCTTTGACAAACTCGAACCCTGGGCAAAGCAAGAACTTGGAGCCAAAGGCCTTGCCTATCTGGTATGGGACACCGACAAAATCAAAGGACCTATTGCCAAATTCCTCAACCCCGATGAACTTGATGCGCTTGCCAAAGCCGGAAATCTTAAAGATGGCGATGCCATTTTCTTCATTTGCGATACCGCCGATAAAACCCCTACCATGATGGGGGCGCTTCGTAAGAAAATGGGACAAGATCTTGGGATTGTTGAAGAAAAGGCCTACCGTTTCTGTTGGATTACCGACTTTCCTTTCTTCGAGAAAGATCCAGAGACTGGCGCGATCATTTTTTCGCATAATCCCTTCTCCATGCCACAGGGTGGGTTAGAAGCTCTCACCAACAAAAATCCGCTTGACATACTTGCCTATCAGTATGATGTGGTCTGTAACGGCATTGAACTTTCATCCGGTGCTGTTCGAAACCACCGTCCAGACATTATGTATAAGGCCTTCGAGATGGCTGGTTATGGTCCGGAAGTTGTAGAAGAAAAATTCTCCTGCCTGCTCAACGCTTTTAAGTTTGGTGCGCCGCCCCATGCCGGCGTAGCGCCGGGTGTTGACCGTATGGTCATGTTGTTGGCCGGGGAAGAGAATATTCGAGAGGTTATTGCCTTCCCGATGAATCAGAAGGCCGAAGATTTAATGATGCACGCGCCTGCAGAAGTTACCGAAAAACAGCTTCGAGAGCTTCACATTTCTATCCGTCCGCATGGTGGGCAGTCTAAACCCGCCCAACCCACGGTATAATCGCTGTAATTCGAAGATACATTCAAAACATTTGGCGCACGTACGATTAGATGTATGTGCGCCAAATGTTTTGAACATACCCCCTATGAAAAAATCTCCAGTTATTGAAACGTTCCTTCATTCATTTCAAAGATCGAATCATTCTTCCTTTTTAACACCAGCTTATTTCTTCTGACATTCCCTGTTCAGAGCTAAACTTCAAGTTTTGACATTTAAAGTCTAGTTCTAATACCCAAACATATACCGTAAACGATTTAATAACACCCTCGCACACTCCTTCTGTCCAAACAGACAGACGTTGTTTCATGAACAGCCATCAACAGTCGTTTGACTTTTTGCTAGAATGTATTAAATATGTATCTTAAGGCGCTTGAGATTCAAGGCTTCAAGAGCTTTGCCGACAAAACCAGACTCACTTTTGAGCCTGGTATGATTGCTATTGTCGGACCAAATGGATGTGGTAAAAGCAACGTTTCTGATGCCATCCGATGGGTACTTGGCGAACAACGCCCGAGTGCTCTGAGGTGCTCAAAAATGCAAGATTTAATCTTTAATGGTACCGATTCACGTAAACCATTGGGTATGGTTGAGGTGTCTTTACTCTTTGCCGATTGTGAAGCTGCTCTTGGTACGGCTTATAATGAGGTATCCATCGCACGGCGGGCATACCGTTCGGGAGAAAATGCCTATTTTCTGAACAAAACACCATGCCGATTAAAGGACATTCAACGCCTGTTTATGGGCACAGGCGTTGGAACGACTTCTTATTCCGTCATGGCACAAGGACAAATTGATGCCATTCTCTCTTCACGCCCCGAAGATCGACGTGCAGTTTTCGAAGAAGCCGCCGGAGTCACCAAATTCAAGGCCGACCGAAAAGAGGCACTTCGCAAGATTACCCAAACCGAGGAAAATCTAACTCGATTGACAGATATTCTTCGGGAGTTAAAACGGCAAAGTACACTTTTACAACGTCAGGCAGAAAAAGCTGAACGTGTACGAATGTTACGAACCGAATTACGGGGGCTAGATATCTTTCTTTCCAAAAAACGGCTACTGGCACTGGAAGAAGTCATTGCCACTTCTGGTATTGCAGCAGCAGAAGCAGCACACCGCGTTCAAACTGTCCAACAAGACGCAGAAGCCGGAATGCAAGCTATCGCCTCAGTAAACGCCCGTATTCAGGTCGGCGAAGATTCCATCGCCGAATTGTCAGAGCAGGTAGCAGCCAGTGCCGCACGACACACTCGTGCCAAGGAAATTATTGAGACTAATCAAACGCGCATAACAGAATATCAGTCTTGGGCTGCAGGATTAGAAAAAGAGATTGCCGAAGCTACGGAGCAAATTGCCACAACCGAACGAGACCCTGCTGCTGTACCAGATCTTGCTGCGTTGGATGATGAGCAGGAAACATTGCAGAGCCTGCTGGATGATGCACAAGAGGCCTACGATTCCTGTAAAGCGAATGTGGAAACCACGCGTTCGATATTGCAAAAAGCCCGAGACGCCCTGACACAATGTGACCAACAGCAACTTTATTGGCAGCAGAATTTGAGTAAAGCTGATACTGGGCGTGAAACTCGGCTTATTCTGCGAGAACGATTGAACGTCCAGCTGCAAGAGGCACGCCGCGTATGTGCCGAACGTATCGCCGCACGTGATGCCGCAAAAGTTGAAGCGACACGCTTGTTGGAGATGACCACCGATGCCAGAGAGGCACTTATCATGCTGGATGAAGACCGTTCATTTGCGGCTGACGAAGTGGCCACTGCCCAACAACGGCAAGAAGAAAGGCGACGCCAATACTCAGCCCTTGTCGCCCAACAGGAATTGCTCGCTCAGCCTTCTCCAGATGAACAACCTGACGCCAGTGTTCACGTGCTTGACTCCGCCAATTCTTTCGTAATGCCAGACGACATCGTGGGGATGTTGGCTGAGGCCATCGATATTTCAGATGGGACAGCGAGAAAGGCCGTAGAGGCAGCCTTGGCACCATGGAGTCGTTCCGTTGTAGTCAAAACCGCAGAGGCCGCACAACGAATCGTACGTGCTGTAGCTGAACGATGGCCAGATAAAACGCTCCAGGTGCTTGTTGCCGAAGCAATAAATGTCCCCCGACCAAAGCTTCATGGATGCCGCAGCCTGGCTGAGATCGTTCGGGTGCCTCTGCCATTTGAGGGCGTTATCCAGCGATTGCTCGGCGGTGTAGCCTTCTTGGCAACCCCGAAAAAAAACCCAGAAACCGCCTGGGCAGCTGGAGCCTATGCCGCCGTTAACCCGAGGGGGGATATTTTTTGGCCATGTGGTGATATCCAACGAACATCGAACAGCCGAACCGCAGATCCATTAGCACGACGAATGCTTTACAGCGATTTAGTGAAACAATCCGACGAACTTGAGCAGGAGATCGCGACAGAAGATCGTAAAATTGAAGACGCTAAGATCCGGATGGATGCCATTCGGGCTAAATTACGCAATACTCAGCACGAGCTGGAAAAGGTACAACGACAGGCCGATCAAACCGCCGGTATTCTACGAGCGGCCAGCCTAGATGCCGAGGCTGCAGAGGCTCGGGCAGCAGAAACCGAGGTCAAGTTAGCCGAATTAGAGGCCGAACAAACGCATGAGGACGATGAGCGTCGCATGGCACAGGAGCATTTAACGGCATTAGTTGAGACGCGGGAGCAGAACACACGCCAAGCCACTGAGGCTACAACTCGACTGACCGGCCTGGAAAGTGAGTTGGATACCACTTCCGTGCGTCTCAGTGAAACACGATTCCGAATGGCAGGTTTTGTTCAACGTCGAGAACATCTAATGGCTCAGCAACGAGACCGTGCCGTACGGTTAGATGAACTTCACAGAATCATCACCCAACGTGAAAACAGTATCAAATCCTGTTTAAGTAATATTGAGAAATTAAACGCTGACAACAAACGAATCATCGCTTCCCTGGACACCATAGAACAGGAAACGTTGAACATTCAGGAGAAAATCGAAAGGGCGCGATCCGAACGGTTGGAATTGAATACGCTGCGAGACCGATTAGAAACTGCCACCGCTGACAGTAGACAAGCTTTACTCACAGCGCAGGAGGCCAAAACAAAAGCCGAAGTGACTATGGCGGAGGGGCGAACCCGACACCAGGCATTATTAGAACGACTGAACACAGATTATGGTGTTCAACCAGAAACCTATCGAAAAGAACCCTGTGCGGAATGGCCGAAGAACGAGGTGCCAACTGATTCGTGGATAGAGGCACGGATGAAATATCTCCGAGATGAACTCGAACAAATTGGTCCAGTCAATCTGTTGGCTATTGATGAATACAAGCAATTGGAAGAACGATCCCGATTTTATCAAGTACAAGCAGACGACCTAAATCATGCGCGTGATGAATTGTTGGCGTTGATCAAACACATCAACGTAACATCCGGGAAACTATTTCGAGACACGTTCGACCAGGCGAACGCCAACTTTGCCACCATGTTTACTCAACTCTTTCATGGAGGTGAAGCGCGATTAGTGCTCCTGGAAAACGAAGAGGATCCACTAGAATGTGGTATTGATATTATCGCGCGGCCTCCAGGGAAAAAACCACAGACCATTTCATTGCTTTCCGGTGGTGAGCGAACCATGACAGCCGTTTCGCTCCTCTTCGCCATTTTTCTCATCAAACCTGCACCCTTTTGTCTACTAGATGAATTGGATGCAGCGCTTGATGACAGTAATATTGAACGTTTTGTTGAGGCTCTAAAAGACTTTTTGGCACACTCACAGTTTCTAATCATTACCCACAACCAACACACTATTGCCGGTTCTGACATCGTTTATGGTGTAACTATGCCAGAAAAAGGTGTTTCAAAAACGCTCTCCATGCGTTTTAACCGCGAGACCCCGTAACCTTAAAGGATTGCTATGCTTTCTGTACTAATCGTTGAACTCGATCCACTCGTACTGGGAGGCTTTGCTCTCCCTGCAGAAGTCCTAGCCGAACGATTGGAAAAGTATGGTGTAACCAACGGCGGCCCTTTCCAATATGTTAAAACCATTTATGGAAAACCATTCGGCCCTGCCTTGCGGGCTCTTTTACCTGCAGCCATCAATGTTGCACACGTAGAGCGTCGACTCGCCGCAACCTATGCAGCGCTCTTGCAACAACAGGCACAGGAAGCCATGCCAACGATTCGAGCGATGCTCCGCCCACTCATGCGCGCAGGGATTCGTATTGCTGTCATCACGCGACTTCGCCCAGACATTGTCACCGAATTATGTGCCGGAATTCGAGGCGAGATCATTCCAGTATTTGATCCACTCCCTCTGGCAGCAGGCGTGGCACCTGAGACCATTCAATCCGCTCTTGTCGCGCTAGGTGCTCCAACGCGTGACTGTCTGGGGTTATTGGCATGTGGTGTAAGCGTACGAGCAGCTGTACAGGTGGGTCTACGCGCTATTGTTGTCCCAGACCCAATGGTCGCCTTTGAAAACTGTGCTGGAGCAGATTTCACCGCTGAACGTCTTGATAAACGGCTACTTTCCAACCTAAAGACTCGATTCTTTGCGCACTAACGTCTATGGCTTGCCAACAGTTCGCCGTAAACTTTCAGTGTTGTTTCAACCATCTTATCCACCGAAAAACGCCGGATTATAGATTTTCGCAAATCTTGAAACGTAGCGGTACGGGTATTTTTCAATGCAGTTGCTAACGCATGAACGTTCCCCGGAGGGATGAGAAAACCATCCTGTCCATCACGGATGATATCCAACACTCCGCCATGCGCAGACGCAATGACTGGTGTTTCCATTGCCAAGGCCTCGGCAATCGTCCGACCGAAACTCTCCGGTTTTTTAACATTGCAAGAGCACACAACATCTGCAAGAGCATAGATTTCCGGGATTTTTCGCTGACTCCCAACAAAACGTACCCGTGCATCCACCCCAAGAGCCTTAGCTAATATCTGCAGTTCCGAAAAGACATGTTCCTGTCCTTTTTGTGAGCCACCAACTACCAATGCCGTCAATTCCGGCCATTCGTCCTTCAGTTCCGCTACAGCACGAATCAACACATCAATCCCCTTCAAGGCGGATACCCGTCCCACAGCAGCTGCAATAAACTTTCCCTCAAGCCTCCACGCTTTTCTGAACTCCTGAATCCAATCTCCGTCTAACTTGTCAGGATCAAAACATTCAGTGTCCACACCACGTGGTATCGTTACCAATCTATCCTCTGGCACCCAGGAGTAGTGCTTATGTACGAACATACGGCCAGCAGTAGAAACACAAATCACACGATCAGCCCGAACCATGACACTACTATAAAGCCCAGGATGATTCAGCCCATGCAGGGTCGACACCATAGGGAAATGTAACCCGCGCGAATTATTTGCCCATAACGTCAACCATCCCGGCACACGACTCCGAAAATGAATAACGTCTGGCCGTATCTGGCAGAGCGTTCTCCGTAACAACCACATTCGAAAGGGAGCCGTCAGTGGATTTTTACTTTTAACCGAAAGCTCAACATGACATCCACCATCCCGCAAAATGGAAGGCACATGATATCCCCCCGCCGAAATAACCCAACTTTCATGCCCGGCCAAAACATAACGTTTATTGGCATCCACAACTCCTCGTTCGACACCTCCGTCATTCAGCGCTGGCAATATCTGCACAATCCTCATTAGCAGTATTCCTTCTCAACACCATGTACGCTACCCGTCATGTTTAACTACATACACGATAACGTATCGAGCAAGATAACATGTGAACTGAAGATTGTCAATCAACCGATTTCATGTCCCATTTCAACAAACAAATCGGCAACACAACGTATCTCAAAGAGTGCTTCAAAACGCTCCTCCTCTTTGAATATAGACCGATCTCCTGTTTTATTCTCATCCTGTAAAACCACCATGGGGATACTACATTACCGTGCCGAGTTCCTCTCCTCAACACCTTTAACTCTCCCTACCCTTATGTATAAAACGTTCTCGCTGTTCTCTGCTTGCCGCATAGCTCAATTTCACTTACACACGTTCTTTTTAACCTATATCAGCTAAAACCCTCCGTACACGTTTATAAATAACTTCTAACTCCGACCACGCAACTGATTAAAACGCGCAGTAATTGGCAATGTTCCAACAATTGGCCGTACATAATCTAGAAACAACCCTGTTACATGATTCCCCTCCGAGTTAATGTAACAACTTGGAAGTTCCCTCGTATGTTTAGCTACGGCAGATAAAGGTGCAATCGAATAATCAATCTGATACGACGCCCCGGGGAGCCGTGTCATCGTTACCGTTCCGCTTTTATATTTCCCGCCAACTGCTGCTTGTACCGCGACCGAACCAACCAGTCGAGCCTCATTTGAATCGACTTCTGACGTGATCCCTACAAAACACCGTTGAATAAACCCAAAGGTATCCGCTCGAACACGCTTAATGTGAAGCCGCTCACGAACAATTGCTGCGAGATTCTCTCCCAACGCACCAGACGTTAACTGAACATTCCCATGCGCGTCTATCTCATGGGAAAAGCTCTCCGCAATAGCTCGTCCATCCTCTCCACGGATACCCTCACTTACTGCCACAACACAACGTTTAAACTTATTCATGCACTCAGCCACATCTGCAATAAAACGCTCAACAGAAAAAGGCCGCTCTGGCACATAAATTAAATGTGGCCCATCATCTGGATCTTGCCTGGCTAAAGCCGAAGCAGCCGTTAAAAACCCAGCATTTCGCCCCATGATCACATCTATTTTGACCCCTCCCAAGGCTCTATTATCCAAATCATCCCCCCGAATTGCACAAGCTACAAACCGCGCCGCAGACCCGTACCCAGGTGTGTGATCATTACAGAGCAAGTCATTGTCAATTGTTTTCGGGATATGGAAACACCGAAGATCGTACCCCTTTCGTTCAGCCTCATCCGCAATAATATTTGTAGTCTCTGCAGAATCATTGCCTCCGATATAGAAAAAATAACGAATATTCCGCTTGGCCAAAATAGAGAAAATTGCACGACAATCGTCTGGAGTCGGTTTTCTACGTACCGAACCTAGAGCCGAACTCGGCGTTTGTGCTACCCGCAGCAACACTTCTTCCGGTTCAGCTCGCAGATCGATAAATGCCTCATCCAAAATACCCTGAATACCATGAAGCGCCCCAAAAATCTCGATGATTTTTGTTGATGCTTTCGCCGCCAAAACAGCGCCTACCAGGCTCTGATTAATCACCATAGAAGGGCCGCCACCTTGAGCGACAAGCATGTTTCCAGTCATAAGATTCTCCGCAAACAAATTGGTTTCAGATCTCGCCAGAGATTCTCATTAGAGGCACGTTTAAATACGCGACAACACTCGAGCGATCCGCAGCATAGCCTCTTTTACCCGTGTGCGATCGTTAAATGCTGAGATGCGAATATACCCCTGACCGCATTTACCAAAGCCTGCACCTGGAGTAATCACCACTTGCGCCTCATGAAGCAGCCGATCAAAAAAGTCCCATGAATCACCCTTTACATTGACCCATATATACGGAGAATTATCCCCACCCACACACGACAACCCCAGAGACTCAATTCCAGTACGGATTATTTTGGCATTTCCAAGGTAATAGTCCACCTGTTGCGTTGTCTGTGATTCGCCATCACGCGAATAAACTGCCTCTGCCGCACGTTGTACCGGATAAGACACTCCATTAAACTTTGTCGTATGACGTCGATTCCACAGCGCGTGAAGCGACATCGTCCCTCCGGTTTTCGTATACGCCACAAGCTCTTCCGGAACAACCGTAAAAGCACATCGAACACCTGTAAACCCAGCTTTTTTCGAAAATGAGCGAAATTCGATCGCCACATCACGTGCACCGGCGATTTCATAGATAGAGTGCGGAATCTCAGGATCCCGAATAAAAGCCTCATACGCTGCATCAAATAAGATCAATGCCTTATTAGCCCTTGCATATGCGACCCAAGCAGCAAGCTGTTCACGCGTTGCTACTGCCCCCGTTGGATTATTTGGAAAACATAAATAAATAAGATCTACCGGCTCTTTTGG
>CALBHX010000068.1 GCA_937892925.1 uncultured Lentisphaeraceae bacterium | reverse complement strand
TTGCCAAACAGAGCCAGGATATCCCGTGGGCAGTTCCTGGGGCTCAGCTGCAAAAGGGTAAAGCGGAACGTGTCCGGCGGATTTCGATTGACCGGTTTTATCAGTTGATTACCGGGGATGACATGGCTTTTTGTAAGCTGTGCAAAGCACTTGGTCCGGCAATAGATAAAGTGTTGGAGACAACGCCAAGCATGGAAATGAAAGATACAGTGCTTCAGGAATTGAAGGCGCGGGATTCGAATATTCTTCGAGGGATTTTCAAGACGACATTCAGTTCATATCTTGGGTTTGAGACGTTTGGGAGGTGAGCGGTGAAAACGCTTTACAGCGTTGAATTGGTGGCTGACCTGCTTTCGGTAACCAAACAGACAGTGGCGCAATGGATTGCAGGCGGAAGGCTGCCGGTTTCCGATACAGATGAACGGGGGGGGGCATTAATCGCATGGGAGACACTGAAAACCCTTCCGGCATGTCGGGAAATGGATGAACATGCGTGGCGGCGGTTTATTTCTAAAGACCCGGTCTGTCATCCAAAAACGATTGAGCTGTTCGCCGGTGCGGGCGGGCTAGCATTGGGGTTTGAACAGGCGGGGTTTGAGCATGTCCTGCTGAACGAATTGAACCATGATGCCTGTGAGACGCTTCGTGCGAACAGACCTCAGTGGAATGTTGTGGAAGGCGATGTTTCGATGATTGACTTTTCCGCCTATCGCGGACAGGTGGATCTGGTTTCCGGCGGGTTTCCGTGTCAGGCGTTCTCCTATGCAGGGAAAAGAGCCGGGTTTGAAGATGTACGCGGAACGCTGTTTTTCCAATTTGCCCGTGTGATCAGGGAAACCCGCCCGAAAATGTTTCTGGGGGAAAACGTTCGAGGTCTGCTGACGCATGACCATGGGCGGACGCTTGAAACGATTCGCCGGGTGATTAATGAGTTGGGTTATACGTTGATAGAACCGCGTGTGTTGAAGGCCCTGTTTTACCGTGTTCCCCAAAAACGCGAGCGGCTGATGCTTGTTGGTATTCGAAATGATCTGGCTCCGCATCTTCGGTTTTCGTGGCCGCCGAAAGCCGCACGGGTTTATACGCTCCGTGATGCATTAAGGGCGGGGGAACTGTTTGCCGAAGATGTGCCGAATTCCCCTGGCCAACGGTATCCTAAACGAAAGGCTGAAATTTTGGCCATGGTGCCTCCCGGCGGATATTGGCGGAATTTGCCTGAGGCTGTTCAGCGGGAATATATGAAAGGAAGTTTCCGCTTGCCCGGCGGAAAAACAGGAATGGCTCGGCGGCTTTCAC
>CALBHX010000067.1 GCA_937892925.1 uncultured Lentisphaeraceae bacterium | reverse complement strand
GCGTTTTGTCGAAAGGACATCCGGTTAATATTTGTGTAACGCGAGGATGCCGGAAGTAAAGCATGGCTGCGGTCGTATCATCTCCAGCTCGGCCTCCATCAAGACGCGTGGCACGATCCGCAGCCCCCTTACACAATACGTGGGCGCCGATTTCTGGCGCGATTCCAATAGATTCTTGAAGCCAAGGAATCACACGCTCAAGACCTTGTCCAAACGGCGTTTGTGGTTCCCCGAGGCCAGCCTGTGTGATTCCATCTGAGCAAAAGAAAAGGCGGTCGCCAAGAGACATGCGAAAGGTTGCATAGGTCATGGTTCGTTTTCCCCATCGAGGTAATGTGTAGAGTGTTCGCTCAATGGGATGGGGCTTTGTTCCGCAAAGTAAAACTGCTGGAGGATTTTCATACTCTATAATCCGTACGACACCTTTAGGTGCGGCATGAACCATTGTGAAAGTAGAATAAGAAATATGACGATCCGGACATATTGGTAAGGCATCCATAATCAATGTCGCTGCTCGTCGAAGTCCAATGTTGGCACGCATATATTCCATGGCCATTGTTGCTGTAAGAGATGCACACACGTTGGCTTGTTGTCCACTTCCAAGCCCATCAGTGAGCACAGCTACAACGGAGCCATCGGACTGCCGTTCGCAGAGAAAAACATCTCCACTACATACCTTTTTAAATTTAAAACGATTAAACCAATCCACTTCGATGAATGGGGGTGGCTCTTCGAAGCCAACAGAGGGCAGCTTTTCTCTCTCCGAAGAGAACCGTAGCGTTGTCTTAAAGGTTTGTTTCATATATTCGTCTTTTTACTTAACGATCGTTATCTTGGTCAAGTGGCGCAAACATTTCAACTGCTGAATCCAAAATCAATTCACTTTCTGCAGCATTTCTACCAAGCATAAACGCGATTTCTTGAACGGTTTTTGCGGTGTTAGTGACAACTGTACGAGCCTTATCTATAAGTGCGCGGCGTTTTTTTTCAGTTTCTGTGACATCAAGAATAAGAGCCCCAATTACTTCATGGACGTCTACATTAAAAATTGTAAGAGAGAAAAGGCGGTCGTCAATGGAAACAGTTTGCCGGATAATCTCCTCTCCAGTTTCGAGAACCCTTCTGAAGAGCTGTGGAAAGGGTATTAAACGCATTAGATCTACATCCCGAAGACCTGGGCGTGCATTGTAGGCCAATTGTGTGGCATCGCCTAGAAGGTTGGCAAATCGCTCGTTACATTCGATGATATGTAGTTGTTTATCTGCTACAACAAGACCGTACGGTAATGCTCTGTCAATTGCGGAACTTTGTTTGAGTGCAATCTGTCGCATTCTGCTTACACACATTTGCGGTTCTGCATTGCCCGACAGAATGGCACAGGCCAGTGCTCGACAACTGTCATAACCACATCCGGCACAATTCAATTCATCTTCGGGTTTGAACTTCCCTAATGCATGAAGTGTTGCAGTAATGTCTTCCTCCTGAAAAGTTTTTACACTTGCCGCTTGAGGCCGATAATGATGATTTACGTCTGGTTTGGTGACCGGATCATCTGGCAATGTTTGCCGCGCATGGCGAAGTATATCGAGCATGCCACTTGCAACACACCGAACTTGCGTTTTGGGACCACACACACATCCTCCAGGGCAAGCAAGAGCTTCAATGAAAACAGGCTGCTCTAGGGTTTTCGGATCTAATGTCTCCAGCATGGTTTGAATGGTTTTGATTCCAGTCAATACCATGGGTTGCAATTCTCCTGCGGGAGATAATACGTGGAAGTTTCGCTCTACACTACGTAACATTCCTCCCTCAATCGGGTAATACGCGCCATCTCCGGGAAGATGGTAATTCGGATCAGGTGGCCATGCGTTAATGTCATCCATCCCGGCCATCATCAGCCAGCGACGCAATTCTTCGAAAGTGAGTGCTGCATATAACAAATTCTGTCGCAGATCACTTTCATGTTTTTTGCCAACACATGGGCCGACAAAAACGACGGGAACTTCTTGGAACTCCTCTCTAATCGCTTTACAGTGTGCGATGACTGGGGAGTCTACAGGTGTTAAATACGCAGCGAAACGTGGATAATATCGTTGAATTAATTCTACGACAACTGGGCACGCAGAAGAAATTTGTAAGCGGTGTGCAGAGTTTCGAGCTAATAATTCTCCAACCCGTCGTGAGACAATGTTGGCGCCGATGGCCGTTTCTCTGACGTGGGCGAACCCAAGTTTTTTGAGTACCGTTACAAACCGAGCAGGATCAACACCAGGGAATTCTGAGGCAAAACTGGGCGCAAGTGATAAAACAACATCGCGCCGAGCTCCTACCAAATTTCTTACTGCCTTTAAGTCATCTCGAACCATTTTTGCGCGATTGGGGCAAGTTTCGACACATGTTCCACAATAGATACAAGCTTCGGGTATAACAACCGCATGATCGTTTTCCACGCGGATGGCCTTGACTGGGCAACGTCGAACACATTTGTAACAATCTCGGCATTGAGCATTAATAGAATAAACTGGAGCAAGTGTATCCATTTTCACACCTTTCCGGCAAAGGTACGGCTTAATAACGCCGGGATAGATGCCGGTGTAACGCCCTGATGTTCTATGCCGTTAATCCAAATATTGGGTCCATCACCACAATGACCGCCACAACGACACCCTTTTAACTCAACGTTGGCTTCGTATCCATGCATTGAAAGCCATTGGCGGATAGTTTCAAGATTTCGGTTGTTTCCACGAGAAAAACAAGAACTGCCCATGCAAATGACCAAATGAACCATAACCACTCTCCTTACTGCTATTTTAGTGGAAGTCGTGGTGTTTTTGCAACTATTTGTTCAGGATAATGTTAGAAGAGAAGGTCGTATAAGATAAATGGCGTAAGAACGACGGAAACAAGAAGATTTGCGTCGTGTTTATCTTCGTAGAGATAGAACGGCAGCACGATGTATAGCGATACATGAAAGTGAAAGTATGTTGTATTGATAAAATTGAGATAGGTTGGTGTGAGGAATGATAATGCTAAAATATAGTATTTACCGTGCAAAATGACCACCGCAATACTTACCTGTACTCAAGAGATAGTTACGTTTTACTCCTTACAACTTACACTTAATAATGACGCTCTTTTCTAGACATTTGAATCTTTCGTGTATTCCGGAATAACGTTTGATGGTGGCTTGGTTACGACTTGTTTGCATATCCATAATTATCCATACGAAATAGAAACCGCCGTCTCCGTGAAGTCTGAGACGGCGGTTGGGTGTTACATCCTCTCACGGTTTGGGATGCTTAGTGAATCACAGAATACGAACTTCACGCACTACAGCAGTTGGTGATGTAATAAGTAAACGGACATGACTGGCGCCGTCAGCCTTGAGAGAAACACTCTTTTTGGAGGTCCCGGCTGCATTATGATGTAATGAGCCTTGATCCAGAAATTGGCCACCACCAAATGAAAGCTGTACTGTGGCGTCATAGGGGCCTTCGGCTTCAATCTGTAATGTGGTAGGAAGATTTTCTGAATCAATTGGCAAGGTGAGCATATCTCCCTTGACGGCATTCCACGTTGTTTCGGATTGATCATCCAACGCTGGATGCCTATCCATTTGTTCTGAGGCCGTTTCCTCAGAGGAACTAGTGTTTGGATTTAACTTGCACTTATTGGGAATGATTGCCGATGGCCATTGGGTAGGCGACTGAAGGAGAATGGCGTCCGGCAAGTCACGGCGAATAATATGTGCGGGGAGTGGATTGGCCGGGGCAGGGCGAGGAATAGCTACTGGCGCAGGGTCTTCCCCCTGTACCCGGAAGGACGCCTCTGTGATGGGCTTTCCGTTGGGAGGCCCTAATCGGAGGGTGAACGTGCCAGGCTCAACGGTACGGCGCCAGGCGGCATCAATCAGACTCATACGATCACGTCCTACAGTAAAGGAAACTGTACGGCTTTCTCCGGGCGTAAGGTGGATGCGTTCAAAACCGGCTAGGCGCCACTCATAGGTGGTGACAGAGGAAATGTTGTCGCGGATATAGAGCTGTACTACTTCATCGCCGGCACGCTTACCGGTGTTGGTAACAGTGGTGGTAGCGACAATATCTTCTCCCGGGGCGATGGTTTTAGCTGAAAGAGTAAGGGGTGCATATTTGAAGGTTGTGTAACTGAGCCCGTATCCAAATCCCCACAGGGCTCCATTTACGCGAACACGGCCGTTGGCATTAGTTCCTGGCTTAGTTGGAAAGTTGTAGGGGATTTGACCAACACTTTTTGGAAAAGTTACGGTAAGACGGCCGCCAGGGTTGTAGTCTCCAAAAAGGGCTTCTGCTACAGCGAGGCCTCCCTGTGCCCCAGGATACCATGCTTCTAAGATTGCTGGCAACGTACGAGCGGCCCAATTAACCGAGAGCGGC
>CALBHX010000066.1 GCA_937892925.1 uncultured Lentisphaeraceae bacterium | reverse complement strand
AATATTGCCGAAATGCAGGCTCTGATTCAAGCGTTGTTTGACAAGGGGTACGCTTATAAAAGTGAAGATGGCTCAGTCTATTTCAGTGTTGAACGATTCAAGGATTACGGCAAATTAGCTCATCTGGATCGTTCCACTCTGCGGCGCGGCGTACGTATCGCTACAGATGAGTATGAGAAGGAAGGCGTTGGCGACTTTGCACTTTGGAAAGGGTGGGACGAAAAAGACGGTGAAGTCGTCTGGGATGCTCCATGGGGGCGCGGGCGTCCAGGTTGGCACTTGGAATGTTCCGCCATGAGCATGAAGTACCTGGGCGAATCGTTCGATTTGCATACCGGCGGAATTGACAACCTTTTCCCGCACCATGAAAACGAAATCGCTCAAGCTGAGGCTGTAACCGGGAAACCTTTTGTCCATACGTGGATGCATTGTGCACACTTGCGTGTAAACGGGCAAAAAATGTCGAAGTCTCTCGGTAACTTCTTTACACTGCGAGACTTACTGGACAAAGGCTACACCGGCCGCGAAATTCGCTTTGTCCTTCTTAATGCCCATTATCGGCAGCCGCTCAACTTTACATTTGAAGCGTTGGCCGCAGCCCGAGCCGCTCTGGAGCGTTTGGATGAATGTGTCACAGCTCTGACGACACGCAGTGAAGAACAGACGCCCGATAACGGAAGCCGGGTGGAATCAAAGCTAGAAGTGTTCCGTTCGGCTCTGGCCAACGATCTAAATGCCCCTGAGGCCTTTGCCGCGCTATTCGCGTTCATCCGCGCAGCCAATATTGCACTTCATGCTGGGCTGTCTCCAGCCGGCGCCACCGCTGCATTAGCAGAATTACACCAGATGGATCGTGTACTAGGGTTCATTTTTGGAAGTAAAAAAAGTGAGACGACGCCCTGTCTACCAGAAACCGTCCAATCATTGATGACCGCTCGAGCCGATGCCCGCGCAGCTAAAAACTGGGCTGAAAGTGATCGTCTGCGAGACGCCCTGGCCGCACTCGGATGGCAGGTGCGCGATGGTAAGGACGGCCAGTCCATCAAACCGATAACAAGATAATGGCACGGGGAAAGTTTATTACCTTTGAAGGCCCCGAGGGAGCCGGGAAAAGTACGCATCTGACGCTTCTGGCGGAGCATTTACGTAAAACTGGCCTTCCCGTTATAACTACCCGTGAACCTGGGGGAACCCCTCTTTGCGAGTCTATTCGGGAGTTGCTTCAATTCAATGCTGCCGGGGAAGCACCGGGAAATCGGGCAGAGGTGTTG
Source organism: uncultured Lentisphaeraceae bacterium (assembly GCA_937892925.1). Lineage (GTDB taxonomy): Bacteria > Verrucomicrobiota > Kiritimatiellia > RFP12 > DVOR01 > Spyradenecus. The sequence goes on along the minus strand of CALBHX010000066.1, from coordinate 47,866 downwards.
CTTTTTTTGGCAAGCCGGGCACAGCTCGTTGAGCGAATCATTCGGCCGGCATTAGAGCGTGGCACGTGGGTTTTATGCGATCGGTTTTGTGATTCCACATTCGCCTATCAAGGCTTTGGACGAGCTATGGATCTCGACCTCTTAAGACACCTAAACGCATTTGCTACGCATGACCTCATGCCAGATCGGACCATTTTTCTTGATATTCCTCAACAAGAAAGCCGTATTCGCCTAGCGCAGCGCCAGGGTGCAGCAGATCGGTTTGAGGCTGAACAGGAAAGTTTTCATGCCCGCATACTGAATGGGTTCAGAGTGTTAGCCAAAGCAACCCCGGAGCGAATCCTACAGATCGACAGTTCCGGTACCACGACACAGACCGAATCCAAAATATGGAACGCGATCAAACCGCTTATCCAAGTAGCAAAGGAGCAATCATGACGTTGGATCCAACACAAATGAAAGATTGGCAAATCGCTGAAGCCGCAGAAGCAAGCATGCTCCCTATTTCCCTCGTTGCCAAAAATCTAGGGGTTCTTCCAGAAGAAACGATTGCTTATGGATCGGCTTGCGCAAAGATTGATGCTCAGGCCGTCTTTAAACGCACAGGTGGTAAGCAAAAAGCCAAATACATCGATGTTACGGCTATCACGCCAACGCCTCTTGGTGAAGGCAAAACAACGACAACCGTAGGGTTGTTGGAAGGACTCGGACGACTTGGGAAGGCCTGTTGTGGAACGATCCGTCAACCTTCCGGCGGTCCCACCTTCAACATTAAAGGCGGCGCAGCCGGAGGCGGATTGGCGCAAGTCATTCCTTTAACGCCGCTTTCGCTCGGCTTGACTGGAGATTTCGATGCAGTTGAAAAGGCCAACAATTTATGTATGGTTGCGCTCAATGCACGAATGCAACACGAACGTAACCATGATGACGCCTGGCTTGCCTCAAAGAACCTCACCCGCTTGGATATTGACCCAACGCGGGTTCAAATGCGCTGGGCAATGGACTTCTGTGCACAAGGTTTGCGTCAAATCCGCATGGGGCTTGGAGCCGGAACACTCAATGGTTTCGAGATGGATTCCGGCTTCTACATTACAGTCGCCTCAGAAGTTATGGCCATCTTAGCTGTGGCCTCCGATCTGGCCGACTTGCGTAACCGAATTGGCCGTATAATCGTGGCCTATAACAAGCAGGGAAAAGCCGTCACAGCAGATGATCTGGAGGTGGCCGGAGCCATGACTGCATGGCTTGTCCGTGCCATGAATCCAACCCTGCTTCAGACATTGGAAGGGCAGCCCGTACTTGTCCATGCAGGCCCCTTTGCCAATATTGCCATTGGGCAAAATTCCGTGATCGCTGATCGCGTAGCCTGTGCGCTCACGGACTACGTTGTAACAGAAAGCGGTTTTGCTTCCGACATGGGGTTCGAAAAGTTCTGGAATATCAAGTGCCGGTGTTCCGGTCTTCGCCCGGATGCCGTAGTCTTGGTTGCAACCATTCGTGCATTAAAGCGTCATGGAGGAGCCCCAGACGTTAAACCCGGAGCACCGCTTGATCCCATCTACACCCAGGAAAACCTTCCTGTGTTAGAAGCCGGATGCCGCTCCAATCTGTTGGCGCACATTGACATCATCCGCCGTTCCGGAATCCGACCCGTTGTCTGTCTGAATCATTTTTATACAGATACAGATGCTGAAGTGGCCTGTGTACGCCGTATCGTTGAAGAAGCAGGTTGTCGTTTCGCACTTTCGAAACATTGGGAAAACGGCGGTAAGGGAGCCGAAGAGTTGGCACGTCAAGTTATCGCCGCCTGTGAAGAGCCTACCGAATTCCAGTATTTATGTGAGTTGTCTGAACCTATTTCGAGCCGCCTCGAAAAACAGGTAAAAACCATTTATGGCGGAGACGGTGTCGATTATACGCCGCAGGCACTTACCAAACTCCAAGAGTTGGAAGCCAATCCTGCCACCGCACATCTGCCGATCTGTGTGGCCAAGACACAGTACTCCCTCTCAGATGACGCCACCCAAATCGGCCGTCCAACCAACTGGCGTTTAAAGGTTCAGGATATCCTTATCTATCAGGGTGCAGGCTTTGTTGTTCCTGTCTCCGGAAAAATCATGTTGATGCCAGGCACTTCGGCCAATCCGGCCTATCGCCGCATTGATGTAGATGTAGAGACCGGGAAAGTCAAAGGCCTTTTTTAGGCTGTATCGAGTGATTTCTGCGATTTCCAAAAATGGGAGATCTCTGCCATGCGTTGTTGGACTCCAAATAAGCTTCGTGCCCTAAAAGGGAAAAAACGATTCGCCACGGTTACGTGTTATGATGCAACCAGTGCTGCACTCATTGAAGCGTTGGGGGACACCTCCGATTTGCCTCTCGTCTTAGTTGGAGACTCGCTCGGAATGACCATGCAGGGGAATGATTCTCCGCTCCCCGTTACTCTAGATCACATGGTCTATCACACACAATGCGTTGCACGAGTTCTACGCACGCCTATGTTAATTGCAGATATGCCATTTGGTTCTTATCAGGCCTGTGATGAAGATGGATTTCGAAATGCTCTGCGCCTCATTCAAGAGGGTGGGGCCGATGGCATAAAACTTGAAGGAGGAGAGCGCTGCGCATCCCTGATTCATCAGTTGGTAGAAGCGGGGATTCCAGTTTGTGGGCATCTTGGCCTGACGCCTCAAAGTTGCCTTGCAATGGGCGGATTCAAAGTGCAAGGACGAAATCCAGAAGCCGCTCAACGTTTACTTCATGACGCCAAAATACTCGAAAATGCCGGATGTTTTTCCCTCGTTGTGGAAGGTGTTCCGGCATCCCTAGGAAAAGCTGTCTCAGAGGCTCTTTCCATCCCAGTGATTGGAATTGGTGCCGGAGCAGATACCGACGGGCAAATTCTCGTCTGGCAGGATTTGTTAGGGTTAAATCTTGGGCATGTCCCAAAGTTTGCGCGTGCCTTTGCATGTCTCGGAGAGCAGGCAATCCATGGGTTACGCACTTATTGTGCTGCTGTAGCAGAAGGTACATTTCCGGCCACGTCCGAATGTTACGAATAAGTGGAGTCCTTTTGTGAAGCATTGTTGGCAGGAAGCTTCGCCGCCAATACCCGGATATGCAGAACGGATTGCGTATGAAACAGGCTTGCCATTGTTTTTAGCAAATATCGTTGCACTCCGAGCAAAGGAACAATGGCAGTCATGGTTGACGCCGCTTCAGCAACCTTTATGTGACCCTTTTTGTCTGCCTGGCATGATATCTGCCACGCATCGAATTCTCCTTGCCATTCAACGACATGAACCCATTACTGTCTTTGGCGATTATGATGTTGACGGTATCACCGGGACGGCGTTGCTTGTGCAAGCATTAACCCGTCTTGGCGCCACAGTCAAACCGTTCTTCCCTGATAGAAAAAGAGAGGGGTACGGACTAACTCACGCAGCGCTTCTACGTTGTTTAACCTATCCACCCCGCCCGTCATTGGTTATCACCGTTGATTGCGGCATTACAAGTGTAGATGAAACGTATATGCTCCGTAACATGGGCATTGATGTTGTTATTACGGATCATCACACGCTTCCCGCCATTCTACCGAATGCCAATGCCATTGTTACGGCGCAGCAATTACCAGAACACCACCCGGTTCATAACATTTGTGGATGTGCCACTGCGTTTACGTTGGCTCGTGCACTTAACAGTACGCAACAAGCACAACATATAATCGAAACAAAATTCCTTGATTTAACAGCTATAGCGACAATTGCCGACAGCGTGCCCTTGACGGGAGAAAACCGTATTATCGTTGCCAAAGGGTTAAACCTACTCGGGAACAAGAACGGAAATCGAGGATTAAATGCTCTACTTCGCCTACAACAACTAACATTCCCTTTGTGTACAGAACAGATTGCATTCTCAATCATCCCCTGTATTAATGCCGCCAGCCGAGTCGGCGATCTCAAAGATGCATACCGAACGATAGGCTTGGAACACGAAAATTCTGCGCAAAAATTACTTGAAGCCAATCATCGCCGTAAAGAAGTTGAGCGTGCATTATACACAGCACTACTCACCCAAAAACCCGCCCCCAAACCAAAAGAACACGTGCTTATCTTGGGCGGAGAGAATTTTGAGGCCGGTGTCATCGGAATCGTTGCATCCCGTTTGATGGATCATCTTGGTATTCCAGTAGCTCTTGTCTGCAAGACACAAGATGGTGGCGGCCATGGTTCAATGCGCTCATGTGGAAACTGGCATGCGGTTCATGCCCTCGACACCGTATCTGACCTGCTCACCCACTACGGAGGCCACGCTAAAGCCGCCGGATTCACACTAAAACCAAACACCTATCAGGCCTTTATCGAACGGTTGCCACAAGCGTTTCACGCCGATAAAACAGAAGAACCTGCTCTCTATGATGCCGATCTTGATCACGAACCCATCACACTTTGGTTATGTCAGGAAATCTTAAAACTTGAACCTTTTGGGCATGGGAATAACTGCCCCATTTTTCGAGGCCGCTTCATCATTCGTTCATTCCGAACCGTTGGAAAAGAGGGTACGCATTTATCAACACGTTTAAGCCCAGTAAATACCCCAACACAAACCCTCAAAGCTATTTGGTTTAACAGTGCCCCCTTGGTTCTCGCATACTGGAAGCTCAATCGAACCATTCGTCTTTACTTTAAGCTAAAAATCGATACATTCAATGCGCCAACGCCTTCTCTAATCATCCTTGACGCTGAAAGATGTGAGGGCTTCAATGCTTCCATTCGCCGGAGAAAAAACCATTTGCGCTCCTTCCGGCGAAACCAAACGAACGGCCTTAAGCACTAGCCGCCATCCTTTATTCACTTATCCGCATGGCCATCGAAACGATGTGCATCGTTTATTTTTCGAATTCAAAGTGTCTCTTTAACCGCAAAACCGCAAAGAGAACCAATAAACCTATCATCGCCATCAAGGCAAACGATACGCGCAAGTCAAATATGTGTGCGATATAACCAATCAACGGCGGTGCAGCTAGGAAACCGAAAAACCCAATTGTCGAGACTTCCGCGATAGCAATACTTGGCGCCACATGACGATCTTTTCCTGCCAATCCACAACATACCGGAACCACCGCGCTTGTACCGCATCCTACAACAGCAAATCCCACCACCGCACCCACCCGAGCAATGAGCTCCGATGTCCAACTCAATCCAACGACCAAAAACAAACCACCGGAAATACAGAGCCCACACCCAAACAAAACACGCATCACCCCATACCGATTCACTAATCGATCTGCCACAAACCGCATCGAAACCATTGCACACAAATATCCAAAATATCCCAGACTCTGATACGCTTGGGATACCCCCAACACGTCACGCATATACACCCCACTCCAATCATAGATTGTTCCTTCACACGCCATACACCCAAGAGATGCAACGCCAAGCCAACATAACAATGATGTGATCTTCCATGACCCAAACAATACATGCTTCCCTGTTCCGTTGTGAAGACTCCTTCGCTCAATCCCATATAACGCTCCGCCCGAAAAGGTTAACAAAAACCATATCCCTAACCCAATGATTATAAAGTGCGTAAGAACTGAGAACCCCAAATGTGTCAAAATCATTCCAACAACCACAGCGACCAATCCTGCTAATGACCACATTCCATGGAAAAGAGCCATGATACTCCGCCTATAGTACCCTTCCAATATCACCCCCTGCGTATTTGCCGCTGTGTTTGAAAGGTTGGCCATTACCCCAGCAAAAAACAGTCCGACAGCTAAACCTGAGATTGACTGAACACACCCCAGAATCGTCAAAATTGCTGAATAAGAAAATCCTGCAAAAATCAACATCCGGCGACTACCTAACCGTTCAACCAACCAACCGTTTGGAGCCATTGCAAGTAACTGACCAACTGGAAGCGCCAGTAACAGCGTTCCCAATTGTGCCTCATCCAATCCAAGCCTGATTTTGATGTCAGGAATTCGTGTACACCAAGTTGCAAAAACCAACCCCTGAACAAAGAACGAACAACACACCGCCACTCGTGCACGAATCAAACGAGACACATTAGGTAAAAACCAAGCAGAAAGCAAAAATGAACGGCACATCGTACATTCTCCTTTGCAGAAATTGAACAATCAGTTTAGCAAAAGTCCCCAAAACGATCGAAAGCGTAGGCTCATTTCATTCCATTGTATGATTTACTAACTTTTCTTTTCTCCCCAAAATATATTCAGGGCTCTTCCACCCATACATAATGTATAATAACTCTCCTGAGCCAAGCCAAAAACAACGTAAAATCACTCAAGATCAAAATAACACCTGAACAAATCGATATGATATTTTGCAAGAGACTTAAGAAAAAGCGAAAGCGTTTTGCAACAAGGTACGGGAAAATGGCGTTGTGGATAGATTAGAAATTGAGGATAGAATTGTAAAAACTTCCAAGTTTCTAGGTTAGTATGAGTACACACAGTAATCAAGTGTTTTTGTACTTTGTCTTTGTTTAGGAGTATGGTTATAAGTACATGCTGAGATAACGTTACAAAACATAAAACACTAACACATTTTAAATGCGGCGTAGTGCAGCGTGTCAGAAATATTGGCGTGAGGTAATTATAACCCGAGGATGTACACACCTCTGCGGCCTGCACATTGCCCAGACGAAACGTTTTTGTGGAGTCCAAAACCGAATAGCTGCTCTGGCTCGCCTACCCCTGTCGGCCCAGTCTATCCCTGCCCGCCGGCAGTCAGGTGGTAGACGCGCCTTTTCGATTTTCTTTTTTGCAGGAGAAGCTGAAATCGCAGAAGCTGCGCTTCAGCCCCCGCGTTAGGCGCCTACAAATGACTCCTCTACCCACACACTATTACTCCACACTCTTATAAAAAACCAACAGTGAGACGGAGGAGCATAATCCACTTCCGTACCATTACACTCTATAAACCTCGCCTTTACACCCTTAATAACCCATGCCCTTCAGACAGGCCGACACCGCGTACAGACCTAACCCATCACCACCCTACCAGTCAAAAACAAGGCATCACATTCGCAACACTGCAAACATATCCAGCTTAGCCATCACCAGAGTAACACTACGCACACTTTCTACCACGGAGGCTATCCCTTGACAAAAAACTTGACTCTACACGCCCCAGTTTTGTCTCAGAAATCTCACCGCTATCGCAATCCATTGCACCATATAACAAGACCCCTGTGTCGGATTCACTCCCCCAAAACCAGTTGCACGTTAGATAAACAAATTGATTAGGCAGTAAGTGGACAAACTTCATATGTAGTTTGTCCTTTCAATGATACGCTTTGATCAACATTATTGATTGAAGTTTGGGCAAAGGTAATAATCACGAAGTAAAACCTTGTTGAAGTCGATGCCATTGCGGAAGAAGCGACGGCGGATGGAATTGGCATTTTCCACTCCACCTTTTTCCAAGGCGGAGTAGACGTTGGTGTAGTAAACGATAGGCTTAAAACCATGAGAGTTTGTACTGATCGAAGGACTCGCAGTCGTTGTCGGTAATGAAGGCCTTAATAACTTTAAGCTCGCCTTTGTTCATCAGACAGCGAAGTTGTCGATGGATGTTAAATTAAGTAATCGAATGAGGTTTACAGGCAATGTAGCAGTACGTCATACATTCGATTAGGATTAAGCTGCCACCTTTACAGCCCCGTTGAAAACAAGTGTGTCCATTTTCCCAAGTTTATAATTCTTAGTGATTCAATTGCTTTGTAGAGGCATCATCGACAAGGCTGCAGCCATTGACTCCTCCCCACGTACGGTTCTCGGCGTTGCCTCCGTTAACGGCGTTTGTTATACGGGACCTTAGCTTAGCGGCATCCGTTCCAAGTACACGACGATGGATAAACTTGTAAAAGGCACGAAGAGAGAACATCGTCTACCACGATGACGGAGATTCTAAAGGATGCTCTCTGGAGCGACAGTCCCGTTCGGATTCATTTCATTCCTGAACGGTTCTGCAATCTTATTATGGATCATCTTCTGATAACGGGGTTCTTTTTGTTCAAGGGTGAGACGATATCGGGTTTGCGCACGTTGTGCGGAGTATGTTGTATGATGAGTTTCTTCGTTGTGCCGATAGTGCAATAATAGCGACCTGCACCACCCAGAGCTCTCACGTAATGTTGTGGCATCCAAGCCAAATTCTTTTACCATAACGTTCACCATTTTTGGATGCTTAAGCAGACCATTAGCATTCAATCCTCGTCCGCTGGCTTACAATTTTAGATGAGTCTGTCCTGAGAGATAATGGATGTGTTGTTAAGTGCGCACGTTGCTAACCTTTCTCTTTATGGTTTGTGCGCTTTTATTACAGGCGGCAGTAACCTTTTCGTATACGCCCTTGCCCCCCGGGGATAAGAGGACGGGCCTGCACTCTTCCCCTCGTATTCCCTTCTTGCATCTTTCATCTTCTCAAGCCTTTTCTTGCCCTTTTTCTTGTTCATTTAATTTTACAACAGCCACCCTCTCAGCGATATATAACCACACAACCATTTATCTGTTATAATCGTTACATCAATTGTCGCTTTATGAGAGGATGCTAAAGATATGTACGTTTGGATTATTTTGTGTGCCGCTCTGTTCGGAGTATCACATGCCGTTGCTAAAACGTGGTTTGTTAGTCCAATTCATGGTGATGATGCGCAGAATGGAAGTGTCTCTGCGCCATGGAAGAGTTTCGAGCCGGTCAATAAACTCATACTGCAGCCCGGTGATGTCATCCGAATAACGGAACCTGGAATGCTGAAAGGTTCGCTTGCTCCACAAGGTTGCGGTTCGTCAGAAGCTCCAATTCGAGTTATATTTGCCCCTGGGGATTACGAGTGGGAACACAACTCCTTGTTACAGCAGAAACTGGCCATCTCCAACACGCAGGATGCGCCCTTTGAGCCCAAAGCCATCGCCATTGCGCTCATGAATGTTCGCCATCTCCAAATAGAGGGTTCAGGCGCCACACTTTATGCGCGCGGGAAACAGGTTCATCTCTATCTTAACCATGCAGAAGATATTGTGATAGCCGGGTTGGGATTTGATTACCGACGCCCCACGGTTTCGGAATATACAGCACTCCAAGTGGGAGGAACAGAAGCTCTTATACAAATCCACCCAGATTCTCGTTATCGAATTGAGGGGAACCGAATTGTGTGGGTTTATGACGATGGGGAAACCAACCGTACAGGAGAATATCTACAGCGTTATGACCCTATGACTGGGGATGTGCTTCGAATCGGCAATAACCCAGCAATCGATCGAAATGCCACAACCATTGAACGCATAGGAACTCACTTGCTGAAAATCACCTATAGCAAAAATCCGGGTTTCAAACCAGGCATCACCTATCAACACCGCCTGATTCGGCGAGACTGCGCAGGTGTATTCTGCGAGGAATCAGCTCGTATCACCTATCAGAACGTCCGTTTCCATTTCCTTCACGGCATGGGTGTCGTCTCCCAGTTCTCCCGAGATCTCACCTTCGACGGTGTAGACTTGGCACCGCGAAAAGAATCCGGAAGAACATGTTCTGCCTGGGCAGACATGCTTCACTTTTCCGGGTGTGCAGGTGCGTTGACCATCCGAAACACTCACTTCTCAGGCAGTAATGATGATGCCATTAATGTTCATGGCACACACCTCCGGTTGGAGAAGGCCTGTTCACCCACGCAAGTTATCGTTCGCTTTATGCATCACCAAACATGGGGTTTTAAGGCATTCCATGCCGGAGATGAGGTGGCTTTCATTTCTCGTGAAACGCTCTTGCCTTATGCCACTGCTACACTCACACAAGCAACCCTTTCAACCGATGGAAAGACCATGACACTTGATTTCGCAGAGCCGTTACCCGAACATGTCCGTTATGGTTCAGATGTATTGGAAAACATCACATGGACACCCTCTGTTACCATTTCAGACTGTGTAGTTGAAAACATTCCTACTCGTGGTTTTCTGCTCACAACCCGACGCCCTATTCTTGTAGAACGCGTCCAGTTCAATCGAACAGGGATGTCCGCCCTCCTCATTGCCGATGATGCCGGCAGCTGGTTCGAATCTGGGCAAGTAACTAATATGACGGTTCGTTCATGTGTATTCTCCGACTGTGCGGAGCCGGTCATCAATGTGCACCCAGAGAACCGGATTGTCCGTGAAAATATGCCCGTCCATACACATCTAACCTTTACAGATAACGATTTCTATCTGCGCAACGGCCAGGCGTTCGCCTTTAAAAGCTGTGCCCATATAACTCTCCTCAGAAATCTTCTCCGAGGTGCGAAACGATTGGATGACGTACTCCGCACGCGTGCATGCTCAGACCTTCGCATCGAAGATAATTGCCTCCGTTGAATCATACGAACCGTTACAGGTATGCCACTAGACGTGTGCCACACCGTAAATGAAAAATGCGCCTGCCAGAAAAGAATTCTGCAGGCGCATTTTTATTAAGCAAACCCGAATTATTCCCAATGTCCCGGCACCCAGACACGATCCGTTTCCAGACCTTCCGGTGTGCGGGTTACACGCCAATAACCCTCTACCCATGTCTTAGCTCCCGACTGCGTAGGCGAGGATGTTGAACGATAAGCAGGAAGAATTGCGGTTGCAGATTCGGCCACCTCAGGCTGGGCAGTAATCGGCTGAACCACCACTGGCTGCTGAATAACAGCTGGCTGCTGAATAACCACCGTTTGCGTTTCCCGGATCACCGGTGGCGGCGGCGCAAAGAGCGGAAGCGAAACACCAATGGCACCATGGCGCCCAACACGTGTACCAAACCCAATTGCTCCACCCCACGGCGTCAGATTAAGGCCAAAGCCCCATTTTGGCTCATGCCGAGGCTCTGCCCGCCATTGCGGACGACCCGGCACGCGTGGAGGAGGAAACGAACCGCCGACAGGCTGCGGTGGACGGGCATACAACAACGCCGACAATCCGATGAACCCAACCAAGAGTATCACTTTGTTTTTCATGTCAACTCCTTCCTTTTGCTGACAATAAAAATAACACATCTAAAACGCTCGTGCATCACGCATACAAACCTCTCGGTTGGTATGCATACAAAACTGCACAAACGTCCTTGTTCTTCTGCTCACATACTAGGAGGAGGCGGCGGACGTTCTCCAGAAGACGAAGCGGCTTCTGGACGAAACATCCCCCCGGAAGAATTGCCCCCAGGCCGATTTGATGATGATTGTGATGGACGCCCTTTCCCTGGTTTGAAGACGCCTCCGGAAGAATCATTAATCGAACGATTTGAACGGCGACGGCGCCCACCAACAGACGTTGATGTTCCCGTTCGCGCCTCAGAATTCGCAGCACCGGCAAGAGAAGGATTTTGCGACAACGCACCCATCGGAAGTTCAATGATCCGTTGTGATGCAATCGGTTCTCCATCTTTTTCTGGAGACCTCATCCAGAACGTAATTTCAAGTACGGTTGGCAACGTATTCGTTTTTGTCCATTCATCAACCCAATTTAGCTCGCCATCTACGGTCTTCGTTGTATTCGGATCAAGCATACGACAATTAAGCCCGATAACCTCCGGAGAAAGGCTCAGCTCCGCCGTATCCACTTCTGGGTCAAATTCTTCGAGCTGCAAATCCTGTCGCCAGGCACGTACCGTGAAACCTCCTGGAAAAGCTCCATCAGGTTCCGTCACTGAAATCCGAACCCGATGTGGAACTTGCGCAAACTCAGCATCTTCACCAACTAGAGCTGCTCCAATCTTTGTCCACTCGATGATGTCTCGTGCCGACTGATCTTCGCCGTCATTTACGAAGACCAGTCCATACTTCTCACCAGAGCCTGGATAATAGGCTGATCGAAGTGCAGCGGAAAGCTGTTCCATCAGATAATCCGCATGCCCAGCAGCATCAATCGTTGACCGCCCCGTTTCCCACGCTCGCACCACCGCATTAAAGGATGTAAACAACATGACCGTTAACAACCCCAATAACGAAAGTGCAATTAATACTTCAACCAGTGTAAATCCTGATTTTTTCAACAGCCGTTTTCTTACGGTTCGCATTATTTATTCGCCCACGATTATTCAGTCCGTCTTACGAACATACTGCACAATCTCTTCCCGGTTAGTACCATTCCCCCATGTTACACTTGTACGAACAACGTAGAGTCCATCATCCTCAACGCCCTCTTCCGGGTCTTGTTTTTCATCCACCGTACGCTCATAAATATATCCCTCCTTCAAGGATGGATCCGGATCGACCGGAATATCCTCCTCTATTGACGTGATATCCACCATTGGATATACCAACTCGCCCAGAGAAAACACATAAGCGACTTCCTGCCGTTCCCGTGAAATCGTCACCATCCTGGCACTGACAATAATTGAGCGATAAAGCACAGAGAGTGCCCCCGCCAAAATAATCACGGCAAGCATCATTTCAATCAAAGTAAATCCAGCGTGCTTCCGCCCATAGCCACCTACCAGGCGTACGCTTCGATCACCCCTCTGCACAACATGGTGCCATTTGTTCATACCGCACAACATTTCTTTGCAGTCTGTAACGCTTCTGCAACAGTAATAGAAAATTGAGATGTAAGCACTTGTGAAAAACGTTGCTCCAGGCTGGACAAAGCTCCCAAGTGCCCGAACGCCTCTGCCCGCCGGATCACGGCCTCCCCCGATGTATCGTCCAAACAAGCATTAATCACATCGGCAATCGTCAGCCGCGTTGCACATTGACATAATACGTAGCCAGCAGGAACCGTGCTGCCATTCTCAGAAACCGGTAACAAAATATGATTCCGCTCCAAAATCACAGCTACACGTTCCACATCACGTTCCGGCACAGCGAACGTATCTGAAAACTCTGCCACAGACAATGCACACGCCTGTTCTTCCACACACCGCGCAGCCCATAACACCAATGCGAGCGCCAACACAATCAAATCCCGCTCTGATGGATGCGTAAATGCGGACTCCCGCAGCAGTTCCGTATAATGTTGATGCACGTAACAAAGTTCCGCGCCGAGCAGGATAATCTGCCAACTTGAATAAATCCAGAACAGTAAAATCGGCAAAGCAATAAGCGACCCATATAAGCGACTGTTACTCGCGATTCCAATTTGAAGCACCATGCAAAACTTAAAAAACACCGCAAGAATAATCGTCGTCAGAAACGCACCAATGAAACAACTCAAAATCCGAACACGCGTATTCGGCAAAAAACCAAACAAAAATGCAAACAACAAGGAACCTACACACAACGGCACCAGCCGATTGAATATGCCTAAATTCTCAATCATCCCATGCAAACCCCATAAATCCGGAACCATTCTGGCAACACGATCGAGCACCGGCAATGACGTTGCAGCCAAAACAAGTAATGGGGCAATAATGATCACACTTAAATAGTCGGTGAACTTTCGCCAGATCGGCCTAGCTTTTTCAATTCCCCATATTGCATTAAAACTATTTTCAATCTTTCCAAGAACGCCAATCACCATAAAGATCAAGGCCACAGCACCTACCGTTCCAATTTTTGCAAAGTTAATGGAATCGATCTGCTCAAAGATGGTTTCACACACATTTCGCAAGGCATTCGCTGCCTGTGTTACTTGAATAGAATTAACTGATTCAGACGGGGCACTCACCGCCTGCTTATCTAGCTCTTCTGGTGCTGACACTCGGCCATTATCCCCACCAGTCTGCTCCATCTTTCCAACAAAACTCTCAATGTTCTCCATTAACCTTTCCCGCGCCAATTCTCCGGCGCCAAAAGCCTTCAAAGACGTCAACCCAAGCGTTAACACAGGAACTACCGCCAACATCGTAATATACGTTAACGCCGAAGCATGCAGGCGTGAACCATCACGCAAATAACAACGAACCGTTAGGGAGATAAACCGAACAAGAAAAAGGCCTGCGCGAACGAACCAAGGGCTGGACGCTGTATCCATCCGCCACAAGGTCTCCATAAAAAATTGACGTACCGTTTCAATCATCCTAACACGCTCTCATGAATTCAAGACGTCCGGGGCATACTTTCGAATCACACCCCGGCAATATGCCGCCACCTCTTCCGCCGAAGATAATCCATCCCGCTGCATTGCATCCAACAACCGTTGCATATCAAAGTAAGCAATTCGGCAGATCAACTCCTTAATTCGCGGAATTAAGTTCGCCGACATACTCAATCGACGAATCCCCATCCCCACCAGCAACAACGCCGCCAGCGGATCCGATGCCATCTCACCACACACACACACAGGTAAGTCATGCCGACGCGCGGCCTTTACAACTCGTCCAATCAACTCAAGCACGACCGGATGCAGCGGCTGGTACAAGTGCGCTACGGCCTCATTCCCACGATCAACAGCAAATGTATACTGAACCAGGTCATTTGTCCCTATCGAAAAAAAGTCGCATTCCCGAGCAAACTGTTCCGCCTGCAATGCTGCCGCGGGAATTTCAATCATAACACCCTCCGGAACGTTCCTTTGGAAGAGAATTCCTGCCTCCTGCAATTCTTGTTTACACGCCTGAACAATAGCCTTACACGCACGCAATTCTTCTAGGGTTGTAATCATGGGATACATCAACGAACATGATCCCATTAATGCTGCACGAAGAATAGCCCGAACCTGTCGATGAAACACCGCTCGATTATTCAGCAAATAACGAACCGAACGATTCCCAAGAAACGGATTTGCCTCATTCCCACGATCTCGTCCAACAAGCTTATCTCCCCCTATATCCAAAACTCGAAGCGTCACCGGCTTTCCGCCGCACGAACGAATCACCTCCGAATACGCAGCAACCTGCTCTTCTTCCGTAGGTTCACGTCCAAGCCCGATCCACAAGTATTCCGTTCGATATAAACCGATCCCCTGCGCACCATATTCCCCTATTCCCTCAAACCCAACACTGTGATCGGTATTAGCCAGCAAGGTAACCCGAATGCCATCTGGCGTAACGGCAGGTCGATCCGCAAGAGAACGACGATGTTCTTGTGCGGCACGCTGTGAAGCCGTATCTGCCAACAATGCAGCCTTCAACTCGTCTGTCGGAAGATGCCATAGCAACCCATGGAACCCATCCAGTGCAACTTCATCCCCCACCAGGATAGCATCCAAGCTTTGCCCAATACCCACCACCGCAGGAACCCCAAGCGCCCGCGCCAATATCGTTACATGCGCAGTTAAAGACCCCTGCTCTGTAGCCAACCCCCGGATATACCGCCGTGGAAGAGACACCGCATCCGATGGAGATATATTGTCTGCCACAATTACCGATGGCCTATCTATTGGCGGAATCGCCCGTTGCCCATCCTCCCCCAACAAATTGCCAATAACACGATTTCGAACATCATACAAATCAGCCATACGCTCGCGCATATACGCCTCGTCCATCTGGCGCATCATGGCAATCATACCTGCGAACACATCGTGTACTGCCCACTCCGCATTCACATGTTCATTTCGAATCTCCTTCACGACCTTGTCGATAAAGAAGGTGTCCATCAACAGCATCAAGTGTGAATCAAAAATCCCCGCCTCGGTAGATGATGCATGACTCTCCGTTGTTTTGGCTAACTCTGCCAACTGTCGGCGTGCCCGATCCAGCGCCGTATAAAACCGTGCTATCTCCGCATTCGCCTGCTCCGGGGCAACCGCGTATTTAGGCGCATCACGATTCTTCTTTGCCACAAACCGAACAACTGGCGCGAAAACCAACCCTCCCGAAGCAGCGAGTCCCCGGTATAACGTTGGATGACGCTCAGTTTGTTCCACTCCGAACCTCCTGACCACCTATAAGTTTCAACCGATGCAACCGCTTCCTGTTCACATCGGCAATCTTTCCGTTCGACTACTCATCCGGCAAATCAAACTTGCGCTCAACCAAAGCCTCAAGTTCATCTACCACCTTTTGAGCCTCCTCCCCGGTTGCATGGATGGTCAGGGTTGTGCCATTAACAGCCTCCAGCGTCATCAGCGCCATGATGCTTTTCCCTGGAACCACTACACCATCTTTCTCAACCGTCACATCCGCACGATAACGCGCAGCCGTCTTAGCAAAAAGACCTGCGGGGCGGACATGCATTCCATACTTGTTCTTTAACGTAACACGAACCGTCGCTTCACTCATGCTTTTGCTCCCATAGTAATAAAATGTGTCATCATCTGAGCATCGAGCAATCCCGCAGGATCTGCCCCTGACTGCCTCAACTTGTATGTGGCCGCCGCCGTCTCAACCACATTCACAAAGTCACGCCCCGCCGCAACCGGAATCGTCATCCATTGAACAGATTTCCCCAAAATCTCACAGGTCTTCACCTCCGAGCCAATCCGATCAATATCCTCTTCCGTATCACACCGGCGCAGCGAAAGAATAAAATCCAGTCTGCACGACTCCTTTACCGCGGCAATTCCGAAAAGCTGCTCCATCGGCAACAACCCTAACCCGCGGATCTCCATAAACCCGCGAAAACGCTCCTTTGCCTTTCCATATAAATCACCATGTGCATCCAGCGACACCAATGTCACATCATCGGCAATCAACGCATGTCCATGCCGCATCAACCCCAACGCAGTCTCGCTCTTTCCAATCCCAGGAGGCCCAGCCAGCAAGACCCCAACACCCGCCACATCCACCAATGTTCCCACAACTGAAGCCCGTGGAGCTGTCAATTCATGCAGATAAAGCCCACCCCGGCGAAACACCTCCAACGATGAAAGTTGTGTCGCCAACACCGGAATCCCCAAACGATCCGATAGCGCCAACAACGCGCCCCCAATCGGAATTTCCCCAGCCCGACAAAGTAAAACAAACGGAATATCCCGAGAAAGCAACGCCTCCCAACGCGCCAAACGCTCCGCCTCATCCAGTGTCTTCAGATACGCCGCCTCTGCTCGACCTAAAACCTGAGGGCGCCGCCAGGCAAAGTGTTCATAAAAACCAGTCAACGCCAACCCCGGACGAGAAAGCACGGGTTCCAGGATCGCCCGCGACAAACCGGAGCGTCCAGCCAGCAACTCTAACCCAAGCCGCTCAAATGCCGCCTGAAAAAACGCCCCAACCGTGGGTTGTGGCACGGGAATTGGGTTAATGATTAGCGAACCGTTTACATTCATCACAACATGGGTTTTCGGCACACATCACGTGCCGAAAACCCGATATTATACGTTATTTAGAGGCTTCGGCAGCCTGCGCCGCCTTACGGGCGGGCTCGATATAAGCCTTAGCGCGCTTCTTACGAATCTGCGTTTCCACCTTGGCCGCTGCCATATCTACCGCGGCTCGCATGGACGTATCGGTACTGGCCGAACCAACAAACTTTTCATCCTTGCGCTGCGCAATCACTTCCGCTGCACAAAGTTTGTTTTGAAAATCCATTACCACTCGAACCGATTCCACCATAGGAAACGCCTCGCCTATCTTTTCCGCGCGCTGTTTGGCATACTCGCGAAAGCCTTCAGAAATATCCTTATGACGTGCATTGATTTCTACTGTCATGTCGTACCTACCTTTCTTGTGGGTGGTTGTCTTCCCGAAGAACCCGCCTACATGCGGAAGTTTTCTCCGAGATAAGAATGTCTCGCCTGCGGATTCTCGATCAATTCCTGGCTCGTGCCCTCGCACAATATCCGCCCTTCAAACACAATATACGCCCGATCCACAATATGCAGCGTTTCACGCACATTATGATCCGTAATAATCACACCCAACCCCTGCGCCTTTAGTCCGCGGACAATTTGCTGAATATCATCCACTGCCAACGGATCCACACCGGCAAACGGCTCATCCAACATTAAAATGGCCGGTCTACGCACCAATGCCCGTGCGATTTCAAGCTTCCGCCGTTCACCTCCAGAAAGCGTATATGCGGGCTGTTTCGCCACCTTCGTCAACCCCAGTGAAGAGAGCAGCTCGTCCAAACGCGCCATTCGCTCCACACGCGTCAGGTGAAGCGTCTCCAATATAGCCAGCACATTTTCCTCTACACTTAACTTACGAAAGATACTCGCCTCCTGCGCCAAATACCCCAAGCCTATCCGCGCCCGTTTGTAAACCGGCAACCGTGTAATCTCTTGCCCACGAAATTTGACCACCCCGCCATCCGGGCGAACCAACCCCACGAGCATATAAAACGTTGTTGTTTTTCCGGCGCCATTTGGCCCCAGTAACCCCACACATTCCCCACACCGCGCACAGAGTGAGACCCCATCAACCACCGTCCGCGTACCATATACCTTACGCAGCCCGATAGCCTCCAAATCCGGTTCTGACAGACCTGCCGCACTCATTTCATCATGTCCTTCAAACCATCCGTTGCACCAGCTGGGAAGCTTAACGTCGGGCGCGGATAAACCTCCATCCGCTGATCATTCGTCCAAATCGTAATCTTATCCCCCGCCACCTGGCTTACCTTACCGTCCGATGAAATATTTTTGAGCACCGCTTGTCCCACCATCACCAACCGACCATCCACTTTCGTGTACACAGCCTTTTCACAGGAAGCCCGACGATTTTCATTCGAAACAGCCACATGCCCCATCACGACCAGCTGGCTAAGACTGTTCGTGCCGTCAAAAAAAACAAATAACCGATCTGCCGTCAGGCGAAACCGCGCATCATCCACCACCACATCATCCGACATAATGGCAACCGCTTCTTTGTAGTTATACTCCATCCGCCGTGCTGTAATTCTGGTATCTCGAAGCGCCATCTGTTGGGGCACAGGCTGAGCTGCCCCCTCCAGCGCTGCACGTGCCGCCGCCATACCGTCATCATCGACCGCAGCCGACGCGTACCATGGCAACAGCATGCCCATCAAACCGAACAATATCTTCCGCATTATCTCGTCCCTTCTTCAAAAAAGACCACGTCCGGCAAAATTCGCCTCACGCATACGCTGCGTTACAATCTTCGCCCGCCGCAACACCTGCACATACCGCGCATCCAAATCCACCAATGCCCCTATCCCTGAAAAATGATCTGTCCCGAAAGTCCCAGCGACCCGTCCTTTCGCCACCGCCAATAAAGACTTTCGATCAACCATCACTTCTGCTGCCTCCAAAACCGCTTCCGGCGAACCATCTTCATGAAACTGCTCTACCCGCACCCCCCGACCACGCACCTGTTGCATATCAGAAGAAATCCAAGCCTCCTTCGCAAATACCACCGTCTGCGCCCGCCCATCTGGCCAGCTGCGCACCGGCAGGCGAAGATTTTTCGCCGGCGCACCGAGCTCCGCCGGGGAAGCTTTGATTCGGGTGATCAGCTCTCGATACCGCGCAGGAGCCCCAGGCTCGGCGTATGCCGCCAACCGTTCAGCCGTTAAACGAGACTCCGCTTCACCATCTATTGGCAACGCTTCCGCCACAGCAAGCCTCAAAAAGCTCACCCCCGCAACCGCAACCATGGCCGCCACACGCTTCATTTTTCCTTTACAATCGCGTCAATCCGAAGCAGCCGTGTCAGCAAATCTTCCAATGCACTGAAGGCAATGGCATTAGCCGCATCCGAAAGCGCTTCCGGAGGATTGAAATGCGTTTCCATAAACAGCCCGTCCACCCCCGTGGCCACCGCCGCACGCGCCAGAGCTGGCGCCCAACGGCCATCCCCTCCAGAACCCGAACCGAGCCCCCCGGGGCGCTGTACGCTGTGCGTGGCATCAAAGACCACCGGATAACCAAGCTCCCGCATGACCAAAAGAGAGCGCATATCCGCCACCAAGTTATGATAACCAAAACTGGCTCCTCGCTCCGTGAGCACAATTCGCGTGTTCCCCTCCGATTCCACCTTGCGCACAACATTCACCATGTCTTCCGGAGCCAAAAACTGCCCCTTTTTAATATTCACCACGCGCCCGGTCTTGGCTGCTTCCACCACAAGATCTGTCTGCCTGCACAGAAATGCCGGAATCTGCAGCACCTCGCACACCTCTGCCACTGGAGCACATTGCCACGGTTCATGAACATCCGTCACAACCGGCACACCAAAGCGCGCCTTCACCTCTGCCAGAGTTTCCAGCCCCTTCTCCAGACCAGGGCCGCGATAGGCAGACAAACTCGTGCGATTAGCCTTGTCAAATGATGCCTTGAATATATAGGGAATACCAAGCCGAGCCGTAAGTTTCACCAACGCTTCAGCCAACTCCAAGCACGCGTCATGGCTCTCGATCACACATGGCCCGGCCATCAACGTCAGCCCGCCGGCTCCAAAAAGCACGCGATCTGTAACCTTGACAATTCTGCAATCCGCCATAACGCTTCAACTCCTTACCGATTTGATTTTATTTTAGCAAAGCACAGAAGGAAATACCACCCTAATCCTACCTCCGTCAGCGACAAATCCATTAAACGCCGCAAGAAGCAACAAGGTTCCCCTCCCTAACCCCCGAGTTCACGCAACGCAATCGACACACATCTTCTGGCAAATACGCTGAAAACGTTAACCTCTACAAGATATCCCATCTTCCAGCCCAACGCCTACTCGTCATCGCTAGGCTCTATTACCCCACTCCTTACCAGACATAAACAATCGCTTAAACAACAGCCTGAACAATCGTTACGAACCAACCTGAACGTTCACAAGTTCACATGCATCCTTTGACCGCTTATGTTATAATATGCGTTCTTTAATCGAGGGCTCTTTCTCCAATACTCACTGGAGGGGCTCTCCTTCCGCCCTGTAGCTCAGAGGACAGAGCAGCGGTTTCCTAAACCGCGTGTCGCAGGTTCGATTCCTGTCAGGGCGACCACTCACAACATGTTGATTTGTTTCCCAATACTTGCCAAGACATGCGCTGAAGACCTATCACTGGGTTGTTTCCCCTTCTTCCTTCTTCGCAATTCTCAAGTTCTAACCCTACACCAAACTTACAGCGGTTGTCGAGATTTTCAAGCGTCTATTGCAGCCTCAAACTCAACCAGACTTCTATACAAGGTTTTGTTTGTTTCATTTCTACGCCCAAATGACTTTTGCCATAAAAAGTCATTTGGTAGAGCGAAAAATACCTAATTACAGCATAACGCTAACAATCAACACCCTCCTATTTACTCTCATTTACAAAGAATAACTTAGGCTCCTCTTACTCATATATCTCACGTCTGTACAGCACATGCTTATCCCCTCATCGGCCCACAACTGCCGCATCCACCGGCACGTTTCTTGTGTGATCAGGAGACGGCTCACGCGTGTTATTATGAGCCGATAATCACAAAAGCCTCCTTAATGAACCGAACTTCCTACACTTCCAATCACTAATCACGCGCCAAGAATCCAAGGCTTTTGTAAAGTAAAAAGAACCTGCGATCCGCAGGTTCTTTTTACTTTTCCCGAAATTTCTCCGGATACAGGCTTAGAACGCGTAGTGTGCAAACGCTCGATTGGCCTGAGCCATTTTGTGAGTATCATCGCGCTTTTTGAGGACGTTGCCAGTATTGTTATAGGCATCAATCAACTCAAGTGCCACAGCACGCGGCATCGGAACGCCACGACGGGCAGAAGCATACTGCGCCATCCAACGGAGCGCCAACGCGAGCTGACGGCCAGGGCGAATTTCAACCGGAACAGGATAGGTGGCGCCACCAATACGGCGGGACTTCACTTCCACTTTCGGCTTCATATTGTTGATAGCGGCATCCATCACTTCGAGCGGATCCTTGCCTGTTTCCTTGGCAAGTTCATCAATCGCTCCATAGACGATACGCTCAGCAGTCGTCTTCTTACCAGACTTCATGAGCGTACGGACAACCTTGGCAACCAATTCGCTATTGAAGCGAGGATCGGTCATATGCACGCGCTTAATCGCTTGACGGCGTCTCATGATTCAATCCCTCCTTATTTCTTCTTAGCGTTGGCTGCCGCATCTTTCTTGACGCCGTACTTAGAACGCGAACGACCGCGCCCATTGACGCCAAGGCTGTCGAGGCAACCGCGGATGATGTGATACCGCACGCCGGGGAGGTCCTTCACGCGTCCGCCTCGAATGAGCACTACAGAGTGCTCCTGCAAGTTGTGCCCTTCGCCGGGGATATAAGCCGTTACTTCATACCCGGAAGTCAGGCGCACACGGGCGACCTTACGCAATGCGGAGTTTGGCTTCTTCGGCGTCTGCGTTTTCACAACGGTGCAGACACCACGACGCTGGGGGCAAGCAACGAGCGCAGGCGATTTGCTTTTCTTGCGCTGCGGGGTGCGACCCTTACGCACCAGCTGATTGATTGTAGGCATATGAATCGTATCCTTACTGTTCGGATATTCAATTTTACACCCGCACCTGCGGGTTCGAAGCGGTCGGAACTGTGGGACGGGGCTCTCGTCCTCTGCGTCAGAGCCTAGCTACCGGCTCTGGGTTCCGCACCAAAAATCCCGCATATGGTATCACAAATACACCCTATGCGGCAAGAAAAAAGATTTCTGCGAGAATCACCTTTCCGGGGAAGACTCCGTGGCAGCATCCAACGTATCCGCCCCGGAGGTGTCTCCTATTCTTAGGCTTTTGCCACACGGCCAGCTTTCAAGCAGGCGGCGCAAACCTTCATATGGCACGTTTCACCGTTCGGCTTACGAACATGCACATTCATCAGGTTAGGCTCGAAACGGCGCTTGGAGATGCCAGTGGTGTGCAGACCGATACCGCCCTTGACCTTTTTCAAGCCGTGGCGAACCACGCGGCTGCCAACGATGGGCTTCTTACCGCAGACTTCACAGATTCGGGACATGATGTATTCTCCTTGGTGTTAGAGTGTGATGATAGGATTCTTCAGGGACGGAGAAACGTTGCGCGGCGAAAGCGTTCAGCGCTGACCTCCGAGTGATCTAGCGGCTCCACTTGAGCGGGAGCATCTTCATTTGCTACCACGCTTCCCGGAGGAAGAGGCCGCAAAGCTTCACGCAGAGCTCGTCGAACGCCATCTAGCCCGGGTTTCCCTTCCGCTGTCAGCGAAAGATAGAGCGGCTTGAAACCAAGCGCAGACTCCAACTCGGCCACATGTTTCTGTGCGGCAGGGTCATCCATCTTGTTGGCAATGACCAACGCCGGGCGGGCAGCCAACTCAGGGTCATACTGCTCAATCTCTTCACGAAGGACGCGATAGGCTCTCTCCGGAGGGTTCTCCGTATCAGCCGCATCCAACACATAAACCAACATTCGTGAACGAGAGATGTGCCGTAGAAAGGTCAACCCGAGCCCCACACCATTCGATGCACCTTCAATGATGCCTGGGATATCTGCCACGCGCACCGTAGCATAGTCCTCAAACTGCACCGTTCCCACGATGGGATGAAGAGTGGTAAATGGGTAATTGGCGACCTTCGGTTTAGCAGCGCTCAACGCACTGAGAAGGGAAGATTTCCCTGCATTCGGGAACCCCACCAACCCAGCATCCGCAATGGTCTTAAGCTCGAAACGTGCACGAAAGGCTTCACCCTCAGCGCCGGGAATGAACTTCTCAGGCGCTTGATTCGTGGCGCTCTTGAAGTGAACATTACCCCACCCGCCGCGGCCGCCGCGAGCAATGACAAGTGTCTGTCCATGCTCCAGCACTTCACCCAGCCAAGCGCCGGTATCTTCATTGTAGATCTCCGTTCCGCACGGAACATCCACCACAAGATCCGCGCCGTTACGGCCGTGCATTTTCTGCCCGGTACCATTAACGCCGTTTTCAGCAAATAGACGCGGCTCATAAAAAACGCGAAGCAGGCTGTCGGCATGCGTACTGGCACGTACCACGACGTTCCCGCCGCGGCCGCCATCGCCACCGTCAGGCCCGCCTTCCGGAACGTGCGACTCACGACGGAAACTTCCGCTCCCATCGCCACCGCGTCCAGCGCGAACCTCGGCTACTGCCGAATCAACAAATACCCGTGTTTTCATTCACCGTCTCGAAGAAACCGTTTAGAACTTACTCAGCCGCCTGAGGAAGGGGCTTAATGGCAACAACCTTGCCATTCTTCTGAAACTCGACTACGCCATCAATGAGGGCAAAGAGCGTAAAGTCGCGCCCACAACCAACATTCGCTCCGGGGGCAAACTTCGTACCGCGCTGGCGGACAATGATGGAACCGGCGGTGACAACCTGCCCGGCATAGCGTTTGACGCCGAGACGCTTGGCATTGCTGTCGCGGCCGTTACCAGTGCTACCTGCCATAAGAGTGTTCCTTTCGGTTAAGCAATGGATTTAATCTTGAGAACCGTCAACTCCTGACGGTGACCGACGCGGCGCTCATAGCCTTTACGGCGGTTCTTGCGAAAATGAATGAGCTTGTCCCCGCGCTTGTGTCCGAGCACCGTAGCAATAACCTTGGCATCGGCAACGGTCGGCATTCCGATCTTGAGCTCAGAGCCCGTGTGCAAGGCGCGCACACAAGTCAACTCGATCTCGGCTCCTGGCTCGCCCGTCATGCGATTGACTTCGATAACGGAGCCAACGGTCACGCGGTTCTGGACGCCGCCGGCCTCAACGACTGCATATGCTTCCATGAAGTGTCCTTTGGTTAGGTTAAAATGGGTATTCTCAGCCCCTATGGCAAAGAAAGTGGGGCGTAGTGTAGCGTAACTGGTAGAGAAAAGTCAACTATTTTTTACAACCGACACTCTACAATATATCATTATTCATTTAATATCAAAGAGAAACACTCTGCAAAAGAGTACTTGAAAACAATATAACCTATTCTTCTTGCGTTACGATCTAAAAACACACAGAATGAACACACCTGTATAACTCCGACTGCAACGTCCGCCGTTTCTCACAAGCATGAATCAAACCCATGCAAACGCTACTATCTGTACATTGTCTGTTACTTCAGAAATCCCTGAAGAGGACTTTGTTATTTTGTACTGTCTCGTACAGCCCTCATAGAGGAGTCACCCCGCGTTCGCTTCTGCGCCGAGACGGGTCGAGCACGAAGTCGGGGTAGATCAACAAGTTGCGTTATGCGTAGCAATTACCGCAGGAAACATTATTGAAGCGTTTTATCCATTGCATCGAGAAATCGAACTCTGTGTATAAAAATGAGATCATGTATCCGCCCCTGTATTCTTCCATATCTGCACGTGGATATTTACATAAAAATCCGTTACCCCCTCGAAAAACGCATCCATCAAAGTCAGAGACAGAACAGAAAGGGAAAGCACTCCCCTTCCTGCTCTAGCCATTTTTCTATCTGTCATTAAGCTTCTGCCACAAAGTCCATACACATGCGTGTCTGCGTGAATGGCCGAACACATGTTTCGGCAATCGTCACGTGGGCAGGATGAACGGCATATTTTCTGAGCGCCGTTTCGTCCTCAAACGCAGCGTCCAGCATCACATCCGTATTGGAGCTGCCAAGCGGCTCCGTCTGAACAGTGATTGCAAGAAGTCCAGGGATTTTCCCCCTCAACCCTTCAAGTCCTTCCTTGATCCCGGCCTTAATGGCTCCCACATCCGGCAATCCATCTTTCAATTTCCAAAGAATCACGTGTTTAACCATAAGAACCTCGTAATGTCAGACGAAGAAGAAAAGAGGCAACGAATCAAACAGTACGCCCGAGTTGATAAGCCTGCTCCACATAGGGAGTCTTAACCACGTCTCCACGTTCATAAACACCAGGGGCGACGAGCGTGCCGCGGAGCGTTGAACCATCATAGCAATCCAGAAAACCCTGCATCGCCTGGATCGTACCGGCTGCGTTGGCCGCTTCATCATCGGCCATGGTCATAAGGAAGTAGTAGGCTTTGTTTGTCAGGGTTGGAAAAATCGCGACCGTCCGATCGAAAACAGTTTTCAACTGGGCACTTACAGAGTAGAAATAAACCGGAGAGGCAAACACGATTACATCCGCCGCCTTCATGGCTTCAAGCAGCTCAGCTGCATCATCCTGCTGAATACAATGATTCAGCTTTCGGCATGCATAACATCCCTGGCAATAGCCGATTTTCTTTTCTGCAATACGGACTTTTCGAACGGCATGCCCAGCCGCAAAGGCACCTTTGGCGAAGGCATCGCACAAGACGTCTGAATTACCCCCTTTTCGCGGGGAGGACGAAAGAATTAACACATTGGCCATAATGACTTTTCTCTTACAGTTTAGTTACTACCCAGCTATAGACAGACATTGTAAGGCATTCCCTTTAAGGGTCGTAAGGGGCGTTTAAGCTGTCCTCATCCTCTTCGCCCAACCCAAGGGAATCAAGAATTTGCTCAGCTGGCGTTTGGGCAGCCTTTGACTGATTACAAGCGAAACAGGCTGGCACTACATTCCCCTTGGTGGAGGTTCCGCCGCGAGCCACGGGAATCACATGATCCATCGTCAGAGCCTCCGGCGGAAAATGCCCATGGCAATAGTAACACTCACCTTTTGCCAGGCAATCTTTCCACCATTGAGTGGCACGCAGCTTACGGGCACGTTCGCGTTCTCTGCGAACATGTCCCTCATCCACCGGCTGATACCACATACTCATCGCTCCGGCACCGTAGGAACAGGAATTCGGCGAAAACGCCGGTGCAGCCACAAGTACTGATCCGGAGCCATGCGAATGACCCGTTCAAGTCTCGCGATAAACTCTGCAGTAAGAGTCTCCTGTGTCGCACCCGGCTGCAACAGGATGGGATCACCGATTGCCACCAGTTTGTAACGAAGCAAGCCAGTACGCAGAAATCCTCCCACCAACACCGGCGCTCCGGTATGCAGGTGCAACCGCGCAGGCGATGTGTATACCGGAACAATATGTCCGAAAAATGGCACCATCACCCCACCGGAACTGAATTGATCGAAGAGAATTGTCAGTGCCCCGCACGTATCCTTCCACTGGCGGAGTGCCGAGCCACGAAAACCATGTTTCTTAGGAATAATTGTAGCGCCGCCACGGAAGTTATGGCGCTCCAAAAACCGCTGAATATAAGGGTTGTCCATCAGCCGAGCTACGGCAAACATGGGCCGTACACTGGTAATTGCAGTAATCCCCGCCTCCCACGCCCCCAAATGCCCGGTAGCCAAGATAATCGGTTCCTTTGCGGAAAAAAGCATTTCCTGCGCCGCAGGCGTCATTTCTATCTCCACATAGTCCCGCCAATTATCATGCGTTACCACATCCGAAGCACGCAGAGCCTCACAAATATGCCCCACGAAATGCCCCATAGAGTCTCGAGCGATCCGATAGGCTTCCGCGCGTGTCTTAGCCAAACCGGCAACGACCACATTATCAATCGCCACGCGCATTCGGCGCTCCCAACGAAAGAGAGCGAATACACTCGTTCCAAGCCGCCAACCAAAACGATAAGCCAGACGGAGAGGCATCAGCCGATAGAGCCACCACAGCCCGACGACCAACAGGTACTCCACGTAGTAAACCCAACGTGAACGCAAGCAGAGCGTAACAAATCTGGATGCCATGCACGTCCTCACACATTCATCAGGGATGCAAATGCAGCATCCACCCGGGCTTGCGCCGCCGCGGCCTGAGCTCGAAACGCTTCTGCCCTCCCACGAAGTGCCGCGAAGTCGATGCCGTTCGTTCCACCCAAATGCGTTTTCTTGGCAATGACTTCATCTGGATCCATCCCCCGCAAATCTTCCAGATGATCGCGTACCTGGTGGTAGGCATCGCGGAAAGGCATTCCCCCCGCCACCAGTTCAAGTGCACGATCCGTCGCGAAAACACCCGGCTCTGCAAAAGCCGCACGGCAGGCCTCCGGGTTAACTTTCAAATTCTCTGCCATCAATTTCATGATCCGGAGCGACGTCCGCGTCACGCGGAGCCCTTCCATATAGAGCTCCTTCGTATCCTGCAAATCCCGGTTATAACCTCCGGGCATCGCTTTAAGAATCACATTGGCCGCTGTGGACTGCCCCAAAAGAAGCGCCGCCTTGCCACGAATCAACTCCAATACATCAGGATTATATTTCTGAGGCATGATTGACGACCCGGTACAAAGGTCTCTCGGCAACGTAAAGTAACGAAATTCCGGCATGGAGAAAAGAATTAAATCCTCTGCCAGGCGCGAAAGGGAAAGCATGATCTGCGCACAGGCGGCAAGCAACACAGCCTCATCTTTACCGCGTGCACAGGAAGCGTAAAAAACATTATGGTGCGGGCGGTCAAAAGCCAATAAATCGGATGTCAGCTGACGATCGATCGGCAAGGGCACTCCATACCCGGCAGCTGACCCCAGCGGGCACAGATTATTTACCTTCGCCGCAGCTTCCAGCAAATACCCGTCATCCAGCAACATCTCCGCATAAGCACTTGCCCACATACCCACACTGCTAGGCATCGCCGGCTGAAGATGTGTCCGCCCCACCAGAGGAATCTTGCGATACGTTTCGCCGAAGGCAAGCAGCGCCTCCGCCAAATCTGCCACTTCTTCAGAAAGTGCGTTCAGCTCGTTTCGTACATGGAGCCGGATATCTACAGCCACCTGATCGTTACGACTCCGGCAGGTATGTACTTTTTTACCCAGGTCTCCCAGCCGCTCAGTCAATCGCCGTTCCACTGCCAGGTGAACGTCCTGATCCGCAGCAGTGATCGTAAACACACCGCGGCGCACCTCGTCAATAATATCCCGCAAAGCACGAATAACTGCCACACGCTGCGTTTCGGTAAAAAGCACCGGACGGAAGTCCATGTGAGACAACATCGTCACATGCGCCGCCGTACCCAGACAATCTACCTCCGCCAATGCCAGATCAAGTACTGGGTCTTTTCCTTCCGTAAAAGCCAGGACGTCCGGATTGATTTTCCCAACGGTTGTTGCCGTATCCGCAGTCTTCATCTGATTCCTCACCGTCTGCCAGTTTTTCTCTGTGCGGGCACGGGCACAGGCTGTGCCTCGGCTTCAAGCACCCCAACACGGCGCAAGTGCGCCGCCAAAATTTCCTGGGCAGCCTTTGCCTCTGTCCATAATTTGGCGTAGGCCGCCTCGTTACCCGTGACATAAGCCGCATAGGCACGCAAGTATAATTCCGTCAAATCCCGAAACGGTTTTGGTCGGCCAATCGCCGACCGGCTAAGCCAGTCTGTGCACGCACGCGCCGCTGCCACATCCTGAGGGGGCATCAAATGCGCGGCCCAACGCTCAAATTGAGCCTGCGTAAGCAGCCCGGGTGCACGCACCACGAGTCCCTGTGCACGCACCCATGCCTCCCATGCCGCAGAATCTGCTCCGTTCAGAATCGTCTCCTGCCGCCACGGAGCAACCGTTAATGCCCGCAACTGCCTGACCGACTCCGGCGTAGTTCCAGCTGCGGGTCCCGTTCGATTCAAGAAAATCACCCACTGCGCAAAAAATGCCGCCACTTCACGCGAAGGGGTTCCACCACTAAAAAAAGTCTCAACTTTTGGCAACCGCCCGGCGGCCACCAACTCTAACACGCGCTCACAAGCCTCCGCCTGCCAGACGTCTCCGCGCGCGGCATCCACTACGCCCTGTACAAACCACGGCGGCCACGTCAAGGCCTTATACGAACCTTTAAGCCCTCGCGCACACTCCCGCAACAGCGCCTCTACAATCGCTGTTCGCAACGCCTCCAAATCCACAGTCTCCGGGTTCGGCACCACCACCACCAGTTGAGAGAACCCGTCTGCCGTTGTTATCTGCTGTTGCCGCAACGTGGTAACCCGATTTGTTTCCGAACCCAGCAGAATGGAAAGCGGCGACTCAGCCGACCCCAACGGTGTAAAGGTCTCCCCCAGATGCCGCCGCACCGTGTCTGCAAATCGCAGCACCGGCCAGCGCAGATCCGCCCGCGCCGCATCCCGACACGCCACATACAACACTCCATCCCCGGACTGTACTGGCGGCGGCGGGATTGCCCCACGCCCCTGCCACACAAGAAAAACACCCCCGAGACCAACCATCCAGGCCAAGTTCACCCGCCGCACAAGCTCCCCTGTACGCCCTATACACTTCCAAAGTGGAGCTACCCCTCCCATAAACTTATACCTGCGCCTCCGGCGGAACATACCGCCGACAGATCACCCCGGCATCCGCCAACAGTTTCTGCGTTTGCGCGTCAAACGCATACACCCCGTCATACACCACCTCACGAATCCCGGCATTGATAATCATCTTTGCACAGGTCAGGCACGGCGTCAGCGTCACGTAAATCGTAGCACCCTCCAGACGAATGCCATAAAAAGCGGCCTGACAAATAGCGTTTTGTTCAGCATGAACACATAGGCACTCTTCCAACGAGGCTCCACTGGCCGCATGCCCCGAACATCGCGGACATCCGCCCTCAAAACAATTCCGGATTCCTCGGGGCGTTCCGTTATATCCCGTTGAAATAATCCGGCGATCCGCCACAATCACAGCGGCGACCTTCCGGCGCGAACAGTTCGCCCGCGTAGCCACCACGCGCGCAATCGACATGAAGTAGGTATCCCAATCCGGGCGCGGATCCTGATGAGCCTCAACCATTGCTTATTTCCTCTTACTTCCTGCTACTATACCAAATCTCTACTCACTTGTACTCAACGTCCCCATTACCGTTGATTCAAACAGCTACATGACTATCACCCCACCTTACCTGTCAGGCGTCATTCTACCTGCTAAAGATGATCGCCTCAAACCCTCATCATACGCAGCCAGTCAAGCATCTTTCAGTCATCCTCCGCCTTGGGCTTCTCATTGGGCTTCTCATCTGTTGATTTCCCCGCCGCCACTCCGGGGCGAATCGGGATAACCATGCACGATTCCCCCCACTGAACCTGGAACACCTCCCCGTCTATTTTGTCAAGCAACAGGAAATTCCATTGATTCTGCGTGGGATATAATTTATATCGCCCCGGAACGTGCGGTTTCCCTGTAAGCGCAGGAATATCTATTTCACTCAAAACGTATTCAAGCCGTGGTTGCTCGGGCTTAATTGAAAATTGGACATGTTGAAGTTTACCGGTCTCCGTATCCAGCTTTAAGAACGTCCATATATTTTTTGTGGGGTATAACTCATATCGGTCAAGTGCCGCACCCAATCCTTTTGAACAGAGCATAAAACAACCTAGGGCACAAATAATCGAAAGCACTCTCATGAAGGTTCTCCTCTTTAAAAGACAACCATTTTACGAGCCACGCATTGAACAAACAAGCGTACAGATGTTATAACCGAATACACGTCATCATATCAAACCGATACTAAAATATGTCAGCATCCTCGATAAATGCAACGGGGAGTGGGGTAAAGGCAATGTCATGCACAGCATCACCAGTCGCCTTGTTAGTCGGACATCTAACTCCTGCCCCTGCTTCCATGCTGTGCCCCCGCATCCAATGCACTGAACACCTCGCAAATCCGCCCCGGATTCGTGATAAAGTCGGGGCGGGTTGAATGTGAAGTCGCCCCGGGGTGAAACTATATTAATCCCTAGACCCCGTACTTGATTTTCTGTCAGATGCTGCCTTCATTCCCGAACACGTTGCAGCCATGTACCTGCACGAGAACAAAGGCATGTGTTATACTGAACGGCTATGGATAGAAAGTTAAAGAAAAAAGATGGCTGGATTTACGGACGGCGCCCCGTATTGGAGGCTCTGCGCGCCGGACGGCGAGAAATTCATGAGGTGATTGTTCCCTCGGGACCAGCTACAGATGAAGTCGAGGAGATGATTACCCTGGCGCGCCAGCGGCGATATCCATTGCGCTCGGCTCAGCGGGGTGAATGCGATCGGCTATTGGGACAGGTAAACCACCAGTGTTGCGCCCTTCGGGCGGGGGGATATCCCTATGTGAGCCCGGAAGAGATTTACGCAGCGGCGGAAGAGGATCCAGAAGCGATTGTGCTGCTGCTGGATCATCTGGAGGATCCGCAGAACGTGGGCTCCCTGTTACGGACAGCGGAAGCGTGCGGTGTAGCGGGGGTGATCCTACCGGAGGATCGTGGCGTGTTAATAACGCCAACGGTGGTGCGGGCTTCAGTTGGAGCATCGGAACATCTGCGGATTGCGCATGTGGTCAATTTAACCCAAGCGATGAAAGAATTGAAAGAACGGAACGTTTGGCTGACAGGGTTGGATATCACAGAAGATGCCCAACCTTATACGAAGATTGATTTCCGCGGACGATGCGGCATTGTAGTAGGCAGCGAAGGAAACGGCTTGGGTAGTCTCGTGAGAAAAACCTGCGACTTCATTGGGTATATTCCCATGGCGGGGCAGGTAGACTCGTTGAATGCCGGCGTGGCCGGGGCTCTGGCTCTCTATGAAGCCGTGCGGCAAAAACAAGCCGGGAAATAGCGAAGGAGCTTTGTTATGCGGTTGCGTCAGCTTCACTTGCTTGTGGTGAACGGAATTACGTTCATTCGGGTGCCTTTTATTCTGGCATTTCTCGTTCTGGCTCTGTATCACGGGTGGGGCGTACAGCGGCATCTGCTAAAGGAAGCACCCAGCCCGAGTTTAATTGGGGCTTGGATCGCCGTGGCATGCCTGACTTGTTCTGCGTTGACAGACCTCTTTGATGGTGCGCTGGCACGGCGATGGAAGGTAGTTACCAAGTTCGGGGCGATGTGCGACCCGCTAATGGACAAAGTATTCTACCTCATCGTTTTTCCAACATTGCTATGGCTGCTGCCCATTGGAAAACCGGAAGAGCGCTGGCACGCTCTGTTCATGGTTATCCTAACGATTCTTTACTTACTCCGTGATCAGTGGGTAACCTTTCTGCGCTCGGTCGGCTCACTCTACGGCGCTAACTGTGCTGCCACATTCCTGGGCAAGTTGCGCACAGCGATGACCTTCCCTTTATGCGGCGTCATTTACCTCTATATCATGGTTTATACCTATCCGAAGGACACCATGACGCTGTTCCGCTGGGTAGTGTACACAGGCGAGGCTGTGGCCATTCTGCTCAACTTCTGGTCACTCTATGTTTACACCCGGAATTATCTGCCCTATATCAAGCGGAGTATTTCGGAAAAGTAAATAACAAAGGGCAGCGATTTTCATTTGTGAACAAGGAGACGTTGATGAAGTCATACAAAATTGCGGTCGTTCCCGGCGATGGTACGGGACCCGAAGTGATTGCCGAAGGGCTCAAGGTGCTGAATGCCGCCGAGCGGAAGTTTGGGTTCAAGCTGGACACCACATCCTATGACGTGGGAGCAGGGCGCTATCTGGCCACGGGGGAGATTCTGCCAGACTCCGTATTGGAGGAGTTTCGGAATCATAATGCGATGTTCTTGGGGGCGATTGGCGACCCGCGCGTAACACCGGGAATTTTGGAAAAGGGAATTCTCCTGCGCATGCGCTTTGAACTGGATCAGTATATCAATCTGCGCCCCATCCGCCTCTATCCTGGGGTGGATACCCCACTCAAGAACAAAGGCCCAAAAGATATCGATTACTGTGTCGTACGCGAAAATTCCGGCGGGCTTTACACAGGCATGGGGGGTATCTCACGGGCGAACTCTACAGACGCTGTGGCCACACAGGTAATGACCTATACGTATGAGCAGGTGGAACGGTGCTGCCGTTTTGCTTTTGAATATGCCCGTAAATACGGTAAAAAGGCACGAGGCGTGGGCGAAAAGAACACACTGGCCATGGTCGGGAAATCCAACGTACTCACCTATATGTACCAGTTGTGGAACCGTGTTTTCGCTGAAGTAGGTGCGGAATATCCGGATGTGGAGCGGCAATATTTTCATGTAGATGCCACGACGCTCTACATGGTAGCCAGCCCGGAAATGTTTGACGTGATTGTTACGGAGAACATGTTTGGCGACATCATCACCGACTTGGCAGCAATCACACAAGGCGGGCTCGGTGTGAGCTCCGGCGGAAACATTAACCCCCATGGCGTCTCGATGTTTGAGCCAATCGGTGGTACAGCTCCCATGTGGACAGGAAAACATGCGATTAATCCCATCGCTGCTATTGGTGCTGGCGCTATGATGCTGGAACATTTAGGTGAAGCTGAGGCTGCTCAGGCTATTACCCGTGCTATCGCCTCGGTTACACCAAAAATGAAAAGCCAGTTAGCTAACGAGATGGGATTCACCACTGAACAAGTGGGCGACATGATTGCCTCAGCAGTCTAAACAACAGAACATACCCGGTCATTGGTCGCACGCCTTCAAAATTGAAGATACCGCCAACAGAACCAGGGGCGAGAAAGGACGGGCGTCATGGAGCTGAATACCCTGTTGACCGCAGAACGTAAGCGCATTGAAGCGGCATTGGACGCAGCTTTACTTTCGACTTCTGAAACGTCGGATGGTGCGTGGGGTATGACCGCATTTCAAGCGGCTCTTCGGCACGCGGTCAAGGGGGGTGGGAAGCGCATCCGCCCCATTTTGACTCTGCTCTGCGCCCGTACCTGCGGAGCCTCACCCCAACAGGAAGCTGATGCACTCAAAGCAGCTGTGGCGATCGAATTACTACACAATTACACACTTGCCCATGACGATTTGCCATGCATGGACAACGATACAGAACGCCGTGGCGCACCGAGTGTTTGGGTAAAGTTTGGAGAAGGTGATGCGGTGTTGGCAGGAGATTTCCTGCAGGCGCTTGCCTTCAGTCAGCTGGCAGAATGCCATCAGGCTGCGCGGTTACTCCCTGTGTTCGCCAAAGCTGCACGACAGGTAATTGGCGGGCAGGTGGCTGACATTACAGCCGCACAAAAGCCTGCAGGATCCTGGTCGCCAACGTTACTGGATTATGTATTCCGCAATAAAACAGCGGCGTTGATTGAAACAGCCTGCGGATTGGGTGCCATTGCAGCAGAAGCCGCCCCAGAATGCTGCCAGGCGCTCATGGATTATGGTCAGGCCGTCGGGTTGGCTTTTCAGTATGTAGATGATCTGCTGGATGCTCGGCAGGCAGAACAGGGAAATGAGCTCAATGCCATCGCTGTGTTAGGCGGAAATCTGGAAGCCGTGCGCAAGGCTGCAGAGGCCTGTACGCATCGGGCGAAGCAAGCACTTGTTTGCATTCCAGGAGACACGTCTCCGCTCTCTGCTTTTGCGGATGCCCTGCTGGCGCGGCTAGTATAACGCAGAACGCAAAGCTCGCTGAAGAGCGCCGGAGGATTTTTGGCACACGCTATACTATAGATATAGTATAGAAACGGTTCAGCGTAAAAAAAGACTTGCGCAGAAGCGGGCAAGGTGTTATTGCTTAGTCCGGCTTTGGAAGAATGAGGCTGATATGGCACCACGTAAAAAACACGCGTTGATTATTGTTGAGTCTCCCTCGAAGGCGAAAAAAATCGCCACCTATGTTTCGCCCGATACAACGGTTATGGCCTCTATTGGGCATGTTCGCGATTTACCGCAGTTTACGCTCGGCGTGAATGTGGCCGATCATTTTGCCCCAAACTATGTCATTCCCTCCGACAAAAAGAAGGTCGTTGACGAATTGCGTAAGGCTGCGGCAAAGGCTTCGGTTGTCTACCTGGCAAGCGACCCTGACCGCGAGGGGGAGAGCATCGCTTGGCATCTTTATGAGGTACTGAAAGATCTTCCCGGAGAACGACAATTCTTCCGTGTTCGATACAACGAAGTGACGAAACGAGCCGTTCTTGATGCTTTGGCGAACCCGACCGTCATTGATCAAAATCTTGTCAATGCCCAACAGGCGCGGCGTATTGAGGATCGGCTTTCTGGATTCAAAATTTCCAAACTGATTGCCAACACCGTGCGGGGAGCCCGAAGTGCCGGACGCGTACAATCTGTGGCATTGCGGCTGATCGTTGACCGAGAACGGGCAATTCAAGCCTTTCACCCCACGCCATTCTGGCTATTGGGTGCTCGACTGGAAAAGGGGCACCATACCTTTGAGGCACGGCTCTCTCTCATCGATGGGGAGATTCCGCGGTTCACCGCGTACGGCAAAGAAATCCAAGGACTAGCCTCAGAAGCCGCAGCCACGGATTATCTGAACGATTTGGCCGGACACCAGCTGAAAGTCTATTCGCTGGAGAAAAAAATGCTTACCCGTCGGCCGCAGCCTCCATTCATCACATCCACACTGCAACAAGCAGCTGCGACACAGTTGGGTTATTCGCCCGATCAGACCATGCGATTGGCACAGGCGCTCTATGAAGAGGGTCTTATCACTTACATGCGAACGGACGGATTTACCGTGAGTGCAACCATTCGCGGCGCCGTAGAAGCTGAAATTACGCGTCTATTTGGAAAAGAATGTGTTCCTACGAGCCCGAACTATTACGGCAACAAAGTTAAAAACGCACAAGAAGCGCACGAACCTATCCGCCCAACAGATGTCTCACGCACACAATTGAACGGTATTGATCCAAAACAGGCTAAGCTTTACGATTTAATCTGGAAACGGTTTGTTGCAAGCCAGATGGCGGCGGCAAAAATTGAGCGAACAACTATTCTGTTTGAACCCACGCAGCCGCCAGCACTTAAGCACACCTACCGTTTTGCTGCTTCCGCCCAGCAGATCGTCTTCAAAGGATTCATGCACGTATGGTCAAGCAAGGATGTGCCGGAGGCAGACGAAGAGTTTAAAAAGCTCCCCTATCTTTCACAAGGGGATATAGTGGCCTGTCGAGAATGGTTGTGTGAAGGGAAAGAAACGCAGCCGCCAGCACGGTACAATGAAGCTTCGCTTGTGCGTGCTTTGGAAGAAAATGGTATCGGCCGGCCTTCAACGTATGCAGCAACCTTACGTACGCTGCTTGCCCGGGACTACGTGTCAAGCGGGAAAGGGCATGTACTGACGCCCACGGACATGGGAATGGCGGCCACGGATTATCTTCTTGGCGAGATGCCAGACTTCATCAACGTAGAGTTCACCGCACAAATGGAGGATGCGCTTGACAAAGTAGCGGAAGGCGCCCGGGATTGGGAACAAGAAGTCGCCGACTTCTATTCCAAATTGACCGAGTGGCTGGCAGCAGATCCCACACGTGTTGGGCCTGTTCTTGATCAACTAGCCAGCATCCACACGTGGAAGGCGCCAACTTTAACCAAGAGTGGAAAGATCTCTTGGGATGATCGCGCCTTCTTTGATGACATGCGCACACAGGTAACACAAGGCGTCGCACTTTCCAAAGCGCAATTGGCCACGTTGACCCGCATGGCCATTTCATATCGGGATCAATTACCTGAACTGGAGCAAGTGATTGGACCGTTACCGAAAGCCCCTGACAAAGCAAAAGTTGAAGCACTGTTCCAAGCGCTTGAAACTCGGGAACTAAATGAATGGGAGACGAAGTTTACTGCTTCCGTACGGGATCAATTCGCACGTAAAGGCGACTTATCTCCCAAACAGCTCCTTCTTTTGCAGCGAATTGCACTTCAGGAAAAGGATTCTACTCATCCGGAAAATGAAGCTGCTTCGGAGGATCTGCTCAGACATTGTGCTGCCATCGTTACGTGGAATGCGCCGGTCAAACGTGGCAAGCGTTTGTTTAATGACCAAGACTTTCTGAATAGTCTGCAGAAACAATTATCCGAAAAGCACTTCCTGTCAGAACGGCAATTTGAAGCACTTAAACGACTGGTGCGCACCTATCAGCAACAAATTCCGGATTACGTTGACCTGGCAGCAAAATATGGGATCAAGGCTGCCGCCGCACGTCGAACGAAGACCTCTCGAAACCCGCCAAATACGAATAACACCCAGGGGTAGGAAGACGCGATGTTGCCATTTCACTATGAACACCATGTTCGCGTTCGTTATGCAGAAACCGACCAGATGGGTGTCTGCTGGCACGGGAATTACTTGCTTTACCTGGAAGAAGCGCGAGGAGAGGCGCTACGTGCAACGGGATGCGGTTCTTATGCCGACATGGAGCGTTCCGGCGTCATGACGCCTATCGTGGCTCTCAATCTTCGTTATCATCGCCCGGCGCATTACGATGAAGATTTGGCCGTCCACGTCTACATCGAAGAACCCGTTCGTGCCTCCATTCGTTTTCGTTATGACGTCCGTAATCATGCTGGCGAGCAAATTTTAGAGGGAACCACCGATCTCGCTTTTATCTCTGCAATCACCCATCTACCCTGTCGCCCGCCTCTGGCTATGCGACAGTTTTTCAAGTGAGGGCTCCGTGAACACGCTTATTCCCATTTATGAAACCATTTGTAACCGGATTGCTGCAGCCGCCCGACGAAGTGGCCGAGACCCCGAAGCCGTCCGTTTGGTTGCTGTAACCAAAACGCATGGACCTGAAACGGTTCGAGATGCGGTAGATGCCGGCATGGACTGTTTTGGAGAGAATAAAGTACAGGAAGCTGCATGGAAAATCCCCCTTGCGCCTGCATGTGCGCATTGGCATCTGATTGGCCATTTGCAAAGTAACAAAGCAAAGCAGGCTGTCCGTCTGTTTGAAACGATTCACTCTGTGGACAGTGCCAAATTATTCGACACCCTCGAAGCTGCCGCACGCCAGAGTGGAACTCGCCCGGAATTCTATTTGGAAGTAAACGTCTCAGGCGAACCATCGAAATATGGTTTAACGCCCACTGCGCTGCCCCAAGTAATTGAACACATTCTTATGTATTCCCAAGCGCTCACGTTGACAGGATTGATGACCATGGCACCATTCAATCCAGATCCGGAGAAAGCTCGACCTTTTTTTGCTGCTCTTCGACATCTGCGTGATGCGCAGATGTCCCGATTTGGCATCGATTTGCCTCATCTTTCTATGGGCATGACAGGAGACTTTGAGGTAGCCATTGAGGAAGGTGCTACCGATGTACGAATCGGCACGGCGCTTTTTGGATCCCGTCCGAAACTTTCCGCCCTGCGCCCACCCCAAGATGCAGACACGACCAGCGGAATCCTCTAAGATGCGTAACAAGTGGTTGACTCAACCAATCCAAACAACTGCGCTCTCCAGCACCGCCAAGCCGAAGGCGCCGTTGAAAGCGCGGTTCTGGCTTGGACGTAGTCTATGGTTTCTATTTTTTAGCACCGCATGTTGCACTCTTGGATATGTATTCTTTAATCAATTGTCTGTAGGATACCTCACGCTGTTATTTGCAGCCGCACTGTTCGCTGCCCTGCAAAGTGTACGTATCTTCTTTTTGGAAGGACTTCTTATCCCTTGTGATCATGAAAAATGTCCGCCTGCAGTAGGTTATACACTCGGGAATAAGGCTTCCCGCCGTTGCGCGATTCTTATCCATGGATTTG
Organism: uncultured Lentisphaeraceae bacterium; assembly: GCA_937892925.1. GTDB lineage: Bacteria > Verrucomicrobiota > Kiritimatiellia > RFP12 > DVOR01 > Spyradenecus. The sequence continues at coordinate 8,768 of CALBHX010000066.1, read as the reverse complement.
CAGACACGCCTGAGGCTTGGCGCAGGCAAGCTTTCTGGTTGGCACAACATGGATGGTTCGTTATTGTCCCACTCATCTCTCATGATGTTGGAGCCGACGCCTGGATTTCGGAAATTGTGCGTATTCTCCATCAGGCACGAAAACAACATACCGTTGTTACCTTGTGGGGGCATTCGCTCGGTGGAGCTATTGCCGCAGTTGCCGCAGAACAGGCCCCGCCCGATGCATTGTTTTTGTTGGCGCCTTTCTGCGCACCCTTTCTCGGTTCTCACATAGTCAATCTCCTTTTTTTCTTTTATCGTCTGCTCTTTTGGGGAGACATGATGCCAACCGGATTCCCCGCTAATCGGAGAGCAAAGGGCTCCCCATGCGGGCATTATCGTGTCCGACGAGTCATTCTGAAAAAAACCTTTGCCGCGATGCTGAAAATGCCAAAACGATTACGGCACCTCAATCTTTCGTGCCCAATTACCCTGCTCTTACCTTATCACGATACCGTGGTTGACACATCAGCAACACTTCGGTTGTTCCCCGCTGCGACTTGCCGTTGGGCAACCAATCCTACAGCCAGCCATGCACTCACCAATGCGGCAGACTGGCAATCCGATCTCTCCACCCTGATTCAAACGCTTCCCAATGAAATCCGCACTTCTCTTTGACATTGACGGCACCCTACTCTATGCAAAAGGGCTTGGCCGTCCAGCTTTCGCTGAAGCCTTTCAGGCTGCTTACGGAACGCCTGTAGATCTTTCAACCATTTCATTCGTAGGTGCTACCGACACGGCCGTCATTCGTTCTCTTGCTCAGACTGCTGGAATTCCCTCTACTCCCGCACGAGAAGAGCACTTCTTTATTGAATTAACCAAACGCCTGGAGCCACGTCTGAAACAAGGTCCCCTGATCGTTTACCCTGGTGTACGCTCACTCTTGAAAAAGCTTCAGTCTCAAGGATACCTGCTCGGAGTCGTAACCGGAAACATCCGTTCCATTGCATGGGCAAAACTGCTCCACGCAGAACTCGCTCCATACTTTTCTTTCGGTGCATATGCCACCGACCACGAAAATCGAGACATGATTGCAAAAATTGCCCAAACCCGTGCCCACACACTAGGAGCCTCAGCAAAACTCCTTATCGGAGACACGACAAAAGATGTTCAGGCTGCGCACGCCATCGGCGTTCGTTGCCTAGCGGTAACAACCGGGTGGGTAGATGCCGACACCCTGCGTATTGCCGGTGCGGACGATCTGGTTGACGGATTCAACGACCCGTCTCTTGCCCTAGCCAAAATTGAGCGTCTTTGCCATGTGTGATTTACCCATTCGCGTCCTTGCCTGGGAACTTACCCGTCGCTGTCCCATGGCTTGCAAACATTGCCGCGGAGCCTCCCGAGACGAATCCTACTGCCAGGAATTGACCACCCAAGAGTGTTTCCGTGTCATTGAATCACTGCATACCATTCAAGCGCATCCACTTATCATTTTTACTGGAGGCGAACCCATGTATCGCCCCGATTTGGAAGCCATCGTCTCCTATGCAGCGACCCGTGGCTTCCCGTGCGTTCTTGCTCCCTGCGGACGTTTTGCGACCAAAGAACGTCTCCTTTCTTTGAAAGTGGCAGGGATTCGCGCACTTTCCATCAGTATCGATGGCCCGGATGCCGCCTCACATGATACTTTCCGGGGCGTTCCTGGTGCATTCGACTTCGCCTGCCAAGCACTTCAGGCTGCACATTCCATTGAACTTCCATTTCAAATCAATCACTGTGTAACTCGAAACTCGCTGACTTCCCTAAGGCAAATGCGCAATTTTGCATTTCAACATGGTGCCACACGCATAGACTACTTCTTTCTGGTGCCCATTGGACGTGGAGAGGCCATCGCGCAGCAATGCCTAACGCAGGAGGAAACTGAAACGGCTCTTCAGACCATTCTCGATTTAGATGCCGAAGGTACACTTCCTGTCCACGTAACTTGTGAACCTTCCGTTTTGTCTATTGCAGAAAAAAGAAGACTTCCCCCACACAGTCGTTTCAATGGATGCATGGCCGGAGCAGGCTTTTGTTTTCTGTCTCACGTCGGGCAGCTACGCCCTTGCGGCTTCTTCCCAGAAAATGGCGGAGATTTACACCACTTTGATTTTGACCTCCCCAAAACCTATCTTTCAAGCCCGCTTTTTGCCCAATTACATGGTGGACGAGCCTGCCTTGCCAGAGCATTGGCACAAAGTACACCACGCTTCCACGTCTAATATTCACTCCGCCATTTTCAACAATGAAGCCACCTTTACACTCCGCCCCATCACCACTAAAGCCTCGCCGCTTCCGAATGGTTTGCGCCTACGATGGCACGCATTATTTTGGGTGGCAAACACAGCCCGGATATGCCAGCCTGCAAGAAACGATTGAGACTGTACTTGCCGGGATCGTTAAAACAAACGCTGTCGAGATTCATGCAAGCGGAAGAACCGACCATGGAGTTCATGCAAAAGGCCAAGTATTCCATTGCGACCTCATCACAAGAATGTCCACCCACAGCCTCAAAATGGCACTGAATGCCCATGGTCGACTTCCACAAGACATCCGAATTCTCTCCTGTCGCGAAGTCTCACCAGCATTCCACGCCAGGTTTTCTGCCATCCGAAAAGAATATCGTTATTACGTTTGGAACACACGTCTAATGCCCCCAACCAAACGTCTTTATCATGCACACATCGTCAAGCCGCTGAACCTTGAAGCCATGCAACATGCCGCCGCACATTTCATCGGCGAACATGACTTTGCCGCTTTCTCCGCCAATCCGAATCGTCCAATTGAAAGTACCGTGCGCACCATCTACAGCTTCCAAATCTCCAAATGCGGCTCACAACTCTGTTTCCGCGTCCAAGGAAATGGCTTTCTTTATAAGATGGTTCGAAGCCTTGTCGGGTTCCTCCTGCGCGTTGGTTCTGGGCAGGAAACCCCGGAACAGGTACTCACTCTGCTCACCCCTGGAACGCCTCGAACCGCACGTGTCCCTTCCGCCCCGGCATGTGGACTCTTCTTGTGGCACGTTTGGTATGCCGCACCACTGCAGAGAAAAAACAACCCATGACATCCCCTCCTCTCATTCACCCCATTTCATCAGCAGAGCCTGAACCCGAGGCGGAGGTCTTCACGCTAACCATTCCAGGCAGTGTAGACGCCCGACGGCTAGATCAGTGGCTTACCGCCCAGCTTCCCGAATTGACCCGCTCCCGTATTCAGGCGCTCATGCGCCAGGGATATCTTTCTTCCGCTTCAGGGCAGCCCATTCGGAAACTCTCCATGCCGCCAATACCAGGCATGACACTCATGCTCACATTGCCGCCAGCGGAAACAACTACGCTCAAGCCCGAAAATATCCCCCTCAATATCCTCTACGAAGATGATGCCATCATTGTCATCAACAAGCCGCCAGGTCTCGTTGTTCACCCCGCCTGCGGACATAACCACGGAACTCTTGTCCATGCACTCCTTTTCCATTGCCCAAATCTGCCGGGGATCGGAGGAGAAAAGCGCCCAGGGATTGTACATCGACTTGACATGGATACCTCTGGAATCCTTGTCGCGGCCAAAACCGAGCAGGCCTTACAGGCTCTGCAGCAAACCTTCGCAACACATACCCTGACGAAACACTACATCGCCATCGTGCACGGTTCCCCTCCCCTCGAGGGAACACTCGACAACCTCATCGGCCGCTCACCCTCCAACCGCCAAAAAATGGCTGTTCTGCGCACGGGTGGAAAACGAGCCATCACACATTGGCAAAAACTTGCCGAACTTCCCCAAGCACTCAGTGCCGTAAGTTGCCGTATCGAAACTGGAAGAACCCATCAAATTCGCGTCCACATGGCCTCCCTCGGAACCCCCATTGTGGGCGACACCATCTACGGGAAATCCACCCTGGATCATCGGTTAGCCATCCCGCCACGCCGGCAGCTTCTTCACGCGCGCACCCTCATTTTACCGCACCCCCTATCTGGGGAAATCATGCACTTTTGTGCACCTTTCCCTGAAGACTTCGCCCCCTACCTAACCGATACGCTTCTACGCCACATGGATGCTGTAGAAGCTCGCCTCCCCACCATCTTCCCCATATCTCCATTCATTTCCTCATGAACTTCGCTTTCATCTACCAAACGGCCTTGCTTTTTCTCATGCTTATGGATCCCTTCGGGAATCTACCGGTCTTTATGGCCACCCTGCGGAACGTTCCTCCACAGCGTCTCTCTCGCGTTATCTTTCGAGAACTCTGTTTCGCACTGGGTGCTATGCTTTTGGCTCTTCTAGTCGGCCAAGCTTTCTTTGGTTTGCTTCACATCCAGGCCGGGACACTCTCCATCGCCGGCGGTCTGATCCTTTTCCTGACCGGCATCAAAATGGTCTTCTCCTCTCTTTCGGAAGACACCCAAGCCCCAACCGATGAACCCTTCATCGTCCCTCTTGCCATTCCGCTCATCTGCGGCCCAGGCCTCATCGCCATTCTGTCAACGTTGCGGGGAAGCGTTGAACAAGCCACGCTCCCCAACTGCCTTTTGGCCATCCTCCTAGCTTGGAGCATTCAAACCGGAATTATGCTTTGTGGGCGTCCCCTCTCGAAAATCCTGGGTTCGCGCGGACTCAACGCCCTAGAATCCCTCATGGGGCTATTATTGACCTGCCTAGCCGTAGGCATGGTTATCCAGGGAATCAATAAAACTTACGGTCTGGGCGATTAACGCGTCTAAACCCGCACCGCACCCTACGCGCCCCCGAAACACATACGAAGAGCAGCACTGTTCTCTTTGCGCCTACACACTCATCGCGTCTGCGGCACCATACTCACATCCACCCCACGCAACGCTCGCAACCCTTCGCGTCGACACCGCGCTAAAATTGCCTGCAAGGCCTTGACCACGGTTGGATAGCGATCATACACATTGGTCGTCTCATGTGGGTCTTCCAGCATGTCATAAAGTTGAACCGGCGGCAATTGCTTGGATTGTAAACCCTTGGGCAACCGCTTTTGCCAGTCAAAGTTCCCATCCCACGGGCAATCGACAAACTTCCATCTTCCAAGTCGAATAGCCAGACTGCCGTTATTTGAGTGATGAACCATAAACGGATGAATCGGCGAGTGCGGTCGATTCTCCAAAATTGGCAACAGACTCAAACTGTCCTCCGCTGCCTGCTCTGGCAGATCCACCCCCAAGAGATCTGCAACCGTTGCCATCCAGTCCAAAATGGATACCGGTTCATCCGTAATTCTGCCGGCTTCGATCCCTTTCGGCCAGCTGACAAAAAAGGGTACACGATGCCCTCCTTCATGTATTTCCGCCTTATAACCGCGGAAGCCTCCGCTCGGCAAATGGCCCTTAGCCTCCATAGCCTCCACACCCAGTACCCGCCAGAAACCATTGTCCGAAGTAAAACAGATCAAGGTATCTTCCGCTTGTCCTGTTCGTTTCAGCGCATCCAGTACCTGCCCCACAAGCTCATCCAACTCAACACAATAATCCCCGTACGGGCCAATGTCCGTCCTCCCCCGATACGATGACAGAGGTACTAATGGCGCATGCGGAGCTGGAAGCGCCATATACAAAAAGAAGGGAACTGACTTTCCCTGATGCTGCTCAATATAGTCTACTGTCCTCCGCGCAACCTCCGGCAACGCCTTCTCAAATCGAAAACCTGGCGTTCCAAGCCCCTCAACCCCCTTCCAATTCTTTCGCGTTTCGACAGCCGGTGCAACAAACCGGTTCTGATCAATCCAAACAAAAGGTGACATATCCAACGAACCGGGCATCCCGTAAAACCGGTCAAATCCTGCCTCCAACGGCCCATTCCTAATCACACCGTCCCAGTTAATATTCGTTGGCTTCCAACGGTGGTTCGGCGGTTTCCCATCTGTTGTTGGCATATCCATGCCCAGATTCCATTTCCCGAAACATGCTGTTTCATACCCCTGCTGTTTCAACAGCATCGGCAGCGTCAATCGCTTCGGTTCCAAGATGGCGCGCGCAAAACCCAATACCACCCGCCCCTGTGAGGCGGCATTCCGAAACCCATGCCGCCCCGTCATCAGCCCATAACGCGTAGGCGTACAAGCCGCAGAACCCGCATGCGCATCCGTAAACGTAATCCCGCTCCGCGCTAACCGATCTAGGTGAATCGTTGGAATATGCGAAGCCGGGTTTAACACGCGGACATCTCCCCATCCCATGTCATCAGCAAGAATAAAGACAATATTCGGTCTTCGCGCTGTACGCCCATCCCCAGAAACTTCACTACGCCCAACTCGAGGCACCGCTAAACCCATCGAAAATAATCCCATCGACCGCAAAAAAGATCGCCGTGTCATCATCCAAATATCCTCTTTCACCTGCCTAGAGTACCCGATCCGGCACGCACCGTTATCATCGCACTCTCTGCAACCGCAGCCAATTCGACACTTCACCCTATCCTCAAAGCGTGTGCCGCGAAATCTCCACCGTCCCATCATCATGAATCAGACGGAGTTGAATCTGAACTTTGTCCGTTTTTCCCGGATGAATCTCCGCCATAGGGAACACAAAGTCAAACGATCCGTCCGTTGAAATCGGCACCACAAACGATTCTGCGTCATAATTGTCATTAACGCTCCCAAACTCATCCTTGTCATATGCCGCCACCATCCGACGAACCGAACACCCTTCCGGCAACCGCCCAAACACACGCACCGAGCCCTCCCATCGCCCAATCCGAGGCAGGAAATTCTGCGCCTTACTCAACGGGCGCGGAGTAAACACCCGACACGGCGGAGAGCTTTCCAAAAACGCACAATCCGCAGGCGTCAAAAATGTTGGCGAAAAACCCAACGTTCGGTTTCCCGCTCCCATCAAGGCCGTTCCAAACTGGCTGGCCTGACTTTTCGTAGCATGCGTGTGCGGCAACCCTAACCCATGCCCAAGTTCATGCGCCATTCCGCCATACCAAGGCTTAAAACGCCGCCCCTCCGGCGTTTTCTGTCCACAATCTTTCCAATCAAACCCCTCATAATCCAAAGCGAAACAGAACTTCCCAAACCCATAAAATGGCACATCCGGCTTGCCCACCGTTGGAATAATGATCAACGTCCGATCCGAACGATCCGGGCGCGGATGCGCAGATAAAAACGCCTCCACTTCCGGTAACGCCGTCTTCCATCCTCCCTTGTAGGGATACCTCTCATGCTGCCCGCGAATCTCCTCCACTGCCACCAACCCGGACTGAGTATCCAATGGCATCCGTAACCGTGCAGGCGATCCATTTCGTTCCAGCTCACGATTGTAAAAGTTGCGCATTTCCAGAAGGATACGCCCCAACCGTGCCCGATATCCAGGAAGCGGATTCATTCCCTTCGGCACCAGATAAACCACATTCAACGTCTGCTCCACCTTCATCAGCGCAGATTCTCCCGCAGCCAAAGTGGGTGATAATCCCATCAAGCCCAATAAAATCCATCCGCACATCACAGACCGCAACCGAACATATCTCTGCCTCATGCTGATGCACCTCCTCTTCTGAAATTCCGTACGCGCGCACAAAACGCCCCTGAATACACACGCCCCCAACACTCGGATGCGTCCGATTCTCGAGCTTCTGTTACTCAGTGTACACCATTCCTAACCAGAGTGCTCAATCCGAAGACACCGTTTTCAACCCTGCGTTCCCCCGTAGACAAAAAACTCAACCCACAACCTGTTCCAACCCAAGTTGTGCAAACGTCCGCTGAAGTGCCGCCAAACTGTCCGCTTCCGGTGCCGCCACACAGATTTTTCCCGGATAAATCTGATACCCAGCACGAAGTTCCGCCGGAGTCAAATTCGGCATAAATACGTTCGCACCCGAAGACAATCCCGCTATACGCCCCCTCACGGGATCAAGCGTTGACAAAGCCGTTGTCGATGGGATATTAGCCTCCGGCAAAAGCAACCTGGCTAAAGCATAACACCGGCATGTAAAGTCAACCGAAACCGGAACTTCCGACTGCATGGCGTCCACCCCCAAAGGCGTATCCGGATGAACCAGATAAGGCCCCAACCCCACCATATCCAATGCCAAGTCGCGAAACATCAGCAAATCATCCGCCACGGACTCCAGCCGCTGCCCCGGAAGCCCCAGCATAATGCCACTTCCCACTTCATACCCCTGTGCCTTCATCCGCCGCAACTGCACCATTCGCGGATGTTCCCCTGACTCCGAGGCTCCCGGATGAATCCGAGCGAACAACGCCCGATCTGACGTTTCAAACCGCAGCAAATACCGATCCGCTCCAGCCGCACGCCAAGCCTCCGTATCCGCTTCCGAACGTTCCCCAAGCGAAAGCGTAACTCGCTGCCCGGTCTCACCCTTAATCCGACGAATCAGCTCGGCCACACGCTCCCGCGACCACAATGCCGCACATTCCCCCGCTTGAAGCACCACCGTACCAAAATGCAACCGCTCCGCAAGTCGCGCACACGCCAGAATCGTTTCATCGTCCATGGCATACCGCACTACCCGCGGATTACTTTTACGCATTCCGCAATAGAGACAATCACGCGAGCAAATACTGGAAAGCTCAATCAACCCCCGTAAAAACACACCACGCCCCTTCGTGCATACCCGTTTCGCTCGTGCCCGTTCAAATAATGCCTCAGCCTGTGGAGCCCTCAGCCATTCCAAAATCGCTTCCCGTGTCATGTCGGCCATTATATCAAAGTGCACAATCGTCAAACGATCCGAACAAAACACCCTATCTCATACCCCCGC
>CALBHX010000065.1 GCA_937892925.1 uncultured Lentisphaeraceae bacterium | reverse complement strand
TACCAATGCCTGCTCCCGCTTCTCACCCGAAATCGTCGGCGACGTCCACACCGCGATCTCCTCTCCAAGCCGGTCATACGCCCGCTGCAACTGTTCCCGACTGTTCGGGTCCGTAATTCGCAGCCGCCTTGCCGCCTCTCGGCGGATGGTCGCCGTCTTATCATGATGCATCACACCGGAAATCGCCGCGCGGTCATTCTGCAATTCCCGTGCAATCGCCGCCTGCCCAAGTCCCAACAGCCGAGATTCCTCCAGCGCCGCATCGTCCGCACCAAACAGATCCGCCTGCTCTCCGGATTCATCGTGAAACCCATTAGCCAATGCATTACCCATCATCCGAAGTGCCGCCGGATCACGCACCCCCTTCTTTAATGCCGCATCCAGTAATGCCCGCTGAACCGCCGGTTCGCACTGCGCTATTGCTCCTAGCGTTGAAATCGGCAAGCCGCCCGTGTTCGCATCCAGCGCAAATGCCCGCACGTCCTCAATCGCATTCGTTGCCAATGCATACGCATCCCGCACACGTGGACTCTCGCTTTTTGAAAGTCCCAATGCCGCCAAATCTTCACGCGACAAATCCGTATCACGGAAAAAGCGAATATAATCCTGCGTGGAGCCTTTCCCGTCCATCACGTTTTCGGCACTGTCCAGTGCCCGCGCCTTCTCCACCGTCATCCCGTCCGTCTCGCGGTACACAATCGCCGGGATCTCTTCCAGCCGATTCTGTTTGGCCAAATCCAGTCGGTGCCGCCCTGTAATCACCTCAAGATGTCCATCATCAAACTGCATCACACGAATCGGCCGCCCAATCGTTGGCGCATATTCCCCAGACAGCCGATTCCCCGGCACCACACCCGTCTTCGGATCCGCCCCGCGCTTAAACTGTGCAATCCGTTCGTTCACATGAAGCGCAGCCACCGGCACACGCTCAACCTTTGCGTTCCGATCTAGAATCATCTCCGCAACGCTCCGAGCTCCGCGCCCTTGCGCAGGCTGCTGCGTTGCCTCCGGAATGCTCGGCTTTTCGTCATCCGCAGAATTATTTTCTTCTATGGCAGAACCCGAGACATCCGTGTCCTCGCGCGGAGTCTCCTCCTTTTGTTGGGCAGGTTCCGCCTCATCCGGTTCTAAAATACCCAATGCCTCTAGCTCGGCCTCGCTCACAATATTCCTGGCACGCGCCCGCGCAGACACCGCTTCAGGTTTTGCTTCCCGCTCCTGCGGTTGACCTTCAGCTCTCTCTGTTCCCGCCTTGACCTGCGGTATCAGTTCTGTCTGAGTTTCGATGTGAGAAGGCTCTGCTTTGCCCGCCACATTCCCGCCCACGTCTTTTACAGGCGGGATTGACGCCTCAGGCATGGCAACCTCTGCTGCTTGTGCTTGCAAGTTTCCACGCTGCGCCCGATACGGTTCCATCCGACGCGCCCGGAACGCTTCGAACAACAACGTTTGAACGTCTCCCTCTTTCATGGACGCGACGGCTCCGCCGCGTCCAACTGCCCGCTGAAACGCAAGCGCAAGAGAGCGCATCATTCCCGGCTCTGTGTTCACCGACTCCGCCGCCTGCGCCAACAACTCCTCAAAGTAACGCGGATTTCCATTTGCCTGCGCCGCACCCCGGCGAAGCCACTCCGGAAGTTCAGGCTCCTGCGCCATCGCCTGCAACGCCGCGTTCAATTGTTCTCTGTCCCCGCGGAATACATCCATCAGCCCTTGGTGAAGTCCTTCGTGCTGAAGCGTGTTCTGCATTTCATAAGGAGAAGCCTGATTATCCAGAAATACATATACCTGCCCATCCTGTGCAGAGGTGAACCCTTTGATACGCTTAAACCGACCAAATACATCGCCCGCGTCATTCCATGTGTTCGCCTGGAGTGCCGCCATCATTTCATCACGTACTCCCTTTGGCGCCTCCTGCTTTTCCTGAACCACAGGCTTTTCTCATTTTCTCCCGAGTCCATCTCGCCTCGGAGAAGGAATTCCACCCCAACACACCCCTCCTGTAAGTTTCACTCTCGCCATTCGAAGATCTTCCGTGTAACATCTGATTCTTCGAAGAATGGCTTGCATCGGACGCGTATTTATTGTGCTAAAATGAACATCGATGGATTCTGAATCTGAAATCTACTCCATTTCCTGGAGAACGTTTCGACACCCGATGGTGCGATGGCTGCTCCGATTAACACATCATATGGCGGAGTGGCTTTTGGGATTGCATCGACTCCGAACCCTTTACTATCAAGTATTGGAGATGGATAGCGGTGAAACATTCCCCGAGCGGATCTTACAGACACTGCGTATCACGATCGACTGTTCAGAGGCTGATACGGCTCGAATTCCCGTGCATGGGCCGTTGGTAATTGTAGCGAATCATCCATTCGGAGCGGTGGAAGGGCTTGCCTTACTGGCAATGGTTCAACGGCGGCGTAAGGATGTCAAGATATTGGCCAATTACTTGCTGCACCGAATCCCGGAATTGCGCCAGGATTTGCTTTTCATTGACCCTTTCGGCAAACCGGAAGCTTCATCCAGAAATGCACAGGCCCTGCGAAGTGCACTCCATTGGTTGCGAAACGGACATGCACTAATTGTTTTCCCGGCAGGCGAAGTCGCCAGTTTCGAACCAAGAGCATTCCGCATTCGGGATGCCGTTTGGCATCCAACTGTCGTTGGGCTTATCCGCCATGCCAGACCCGAGACGCAAATTGTACCCGTTTACATTCCTGGAACAGCCTCGCTTCTTTTCCATTTGGCAGGTAAGATCCACCCCAGACTGAGGACGTTGCTCCTTCCGCATGAACTGTTACGGTTACGTCATCGGGAACTAACCCTTCGGGTGGGGAGAGCTCTTGTTGCGATGAATCTGTTTCATCGTTTCAAAAGAGACTCCGAGGCATTGCGGTACCTTCGGTTTCGCACCTTTCTTTTGGCCGGCCGCTTCCGCACATCGCGCCTTGATGAGCAGATGCGCCGATTAACACTAGAGCCGGAGACACGCGAAGAAGTACCTCTAATCGCCCCGATCCCTTCTGCCGTCATGGCCAGAGAACTTGCCGCATTACCACAAGAGGCACTTCTCTTGCATACAGAGAATTATGCGCTCTATGCTGTTCAGGGGCGAGAGATCCCACAAACTCTGCGGGAAATTGGACGGTTACGGGAGATGACGTTCCGTGCTGTGGGTGAAGGAACAGGAAATGTTTTGGATACGGACGATTTTGACAAAGCCTATTATCAGATTCTCCTATGGCATACCGTCAAACAAGAAGTAATCGGGTGTTATCGCCTGGCGTTCTCAGATGTTGTAGCCGAAAATGATGGCCTTCGCGCATTATATACCCGTACGCTTTTCCGCTTCGATGAACGATTTTTGGGGAGACTTCCAGGACCAGCCGTTGAATTGGGGCGTTCATTTGTCCGACCCGAGTTCCAACGTTCCTTTGCGCCGCTTCTGTTGCTCTGGCGCGGCGTTCTAACCTTCTTGGCTAGGCATCCACACTACACCGTACTCTTTGGGCCTGTGAGTATTTCGCATGACTTCTGTCCAGCAGCGCGAGACGTTTTAATCCGTTATCTGGAAACAACGGCATTTGATCATACTTTGGCGCACTGGGTTTCCCCGCGGCTGCCTCCGCGTAAGACCCGATTTTCTGAATGGCAGCACAAAGACTATGACGATTTTCTGAAGACGGAAAAAGATGTCGCGCTTGCGCTTTCGGAACTGGAAGCAGGAGGGCATCGGGAAATGCCTGTGCTTATCCGTCAATATCTTAAGCTGGGAGGAAAAATTGTTGCCTTCAACGTTGACCCGGACTTTGGTACAGTAGTCGACGGCCTGATCGTAGTTGATCTTCTCAAAGCCCCACCGCGGGATATTGCCCGCTACATGGGCAAAGACCAATACGAGGTTTACCGACGAACACAACGGAAGGATTTTTGATGCGTATTCTCATCACCGGAGGTAAAGGAATGCTCGGCCGAACGCTCGTTCGGCACTGGCAGAAAAACCATGAAGTATTTGTGGCGGATTTACCGGAAGTAGACTTAACTGACGTGAGGCAAGTAGAAGAGACTTGGAGCCGTCTCCGTCCGCAATGTGTAGTGCACTGTGCGGCCATGACGCGAGTCGATGATTGTGAGTCCGCACCTGAACGCGCTTTCCTGCTCAATAAGACCGTTACCGCTCATGTCGCGCATGCCTGCCAAACATTTGGTGCTCGTCTAATTGCAATTTCAACGGACTATGTTTTTTCCGGCGACTTGCCTGGAGAACGTTCCGAAACAGACCTCACTGCCCCTAAAACCGTTTATGGCGCAAGCAAACTCGCTGGTGAAACAGCCGCGCTTAAACTCTGTGAGAATACCCTTATCGCACGTATTGCCTGGCTATATGGCGCCGGGGGGCCAAGCTTCGTTCACACCATGCTTCAGTTGGCAAGGGCAAACCCCACGCGTACGCTCTCAGTAGTCAACGACCAGTTCGGAAATCCAACTTCAACCGATGCTGTAGCAGATCTCCTGACCGCGCTTCTTGACCGTCCAGATCTGCGAGGCATTTTCCATGTAACGTGTGAAGGCACAACCTCCTGGTACGAGTTTGCAAAAACCATTTTTAGATTAGCAGGATATTCCGAGCTTACCGTGACGCCTTGCTCAACAGAAGCATTTCCCCGTCCGGCTCCGCGTCCGCATTACTCAGCGTTGTCAAAACAGAAACTTAAACAAGTCGGATTGCCGCCCATGCCACCCTGGCAACAAGCACTCAAACAGTTCATTGCCAGTGAATGGCCTCTCATAAACAAGCAATAACCCACCGACCAAGCGGCCTTTCTTTCCGCCCCTACAGACTGTTTCCCTTTTTATTGTACATCGAATTTAGACCACGCCATGTTTCGATGCATTCGCATAAAAGGCCAACAGGTGCTTAATCTCCGGACAGTGCGGTAGTTCTTTCGCAATCCGCTCCAACGCCGCCGCACGCGGCTGCCCCTCGGAGTACAGAAATTGGTAAGCATCTTTCAGTGCGCCAAATGCTTCCTGGCTAAAGCACTCTGGATGCCGCCGGATCGCCACGGAATTCAATCCGCGAACCGCCAGATTCTCCACACCCATCGTAACCATATAAGGAGGCGCATCTTTACGCAACTGAGTACCTCCACCCACCATGGCAAATGTTCCCACATGCGTAAACTGCAAAATCGCCGTTGTGCCGCCAATCACAGCATTATCTTCTACCACACATTCACCGGCCATCTGTACGCTGTTGGACATAATAATATGATTACCCAAGCGACACCCGTGCGCGATATGACAGTACGCCATGATCAGGCAATCGCTTCCGATCACCGTTTTGGTTCCATCCATCGTCCCCAAATGAATCGTAGCGCATTCCCGAATCACCGTTCGATCGCCGATCTCCACATACGTCACATTCCCAGGTTTCCATTTCAAATCCTGCGTTTTCATCCCCACGCAAGCCTGAGGGAACACTTCACACGCCTCGCCAAGCGTCGTATGCCCCTCCACCGTGCCATGGTGGTGGATCTTTGTCCCACGGCCAATCGTAACATTCGGGCCAATATAAGCAAATGGTCCGACTTCCGCTTCCGGATGAATAACAGCACCGGCACAAACATAAGCCAAAGGATGAATAGCCATAAAAAACCTTTTTATTGATGCTTGGGAATAAGATAACAGGCCGTTCCGAAAGCAAACAAAACCGGGATCCATACCAATAACCACGGGAAGGCCATCGGCTTGTCGGCAAGTGCCTCAGAAAGCAACACAAACAAAAAGAATGCGATGCCAACCCCTACGCCAAGCATCATTCCCTTGGCGGAATCGCGGCGCTGTGTCTGACACCCGAGAGGAATTCCAACCAATACAAAACACAGAGATGACAAAGCCCAGACCATCCGATAATTCAACAAGAACTTGAGCTTTGAATGCCACTTGGCCGCACCCGCAGAAGTTCCCTTTAAAACAGCCGCTTCCCGTTCGGCTTGCAAAAGCTCACGAAAGTCAAAATCCTTCGGTTTCTTCAGGTACTTTCTTGAACGGGAAATCACATCTTTACAAGTATACGTAAATGAATCAAATGAAGCAATCCCACTAATTCCCTTATCCGGCGGAGAAACCGTGGCCTGGTGAAGCGTAAAAACGAGATCACTCCCCTGAGCCTGCATCTCGGCCCGATCCGCCTGAATCTCCCGTAAAAACCCATCCCGCCGATCAATAGCAATCAGATTATATAATGTTGTTGACGCTTTACCCTGCGCAGCCGGATGCTCAACTTTACGATCACAGAAGATGGTTACATTATCAATCTCATCAATAAACCGCCCCGGCTCTATCAATTGAACACCGGCATCCAGTGCCAAACGGTTGGCAAGCGCGCGGCGCACATAGTGCCCCCGAGGCATCGCATAATTCTGCAGGAAAAAACCCGCAGCCGTACAAAGTACCCCCACCAATAGTGGCCCGCGCATAATCGCCAAAAAACTGACGCCGCAAGCCTTCATTGCCGCTACCTCACTGTCGGTAGACATTCTGCTAAACACCAACAGCGAAGCCACCATCAACGCTAGCGGAATCGTGAACCCCAACACCTCCGGCAACGATGCCGCCAGATATTGCACCACCAACCCTGCCGGGGCGCCACGCATAACGAATTGAAAGACCTGAAAAAGGAACCCGACCGAAAGGACAAACGTCAAGACCAGCCCCGTCAACCCCGCAGCCACGAGAAAGGATCGAAGAATATAACGCTGAAGGATTCCCATGAAGCTCCCGGCTCTAAACAACAACCGCGGGGCACGTTCGGCACCCCGCGGCACTAAACTCACTTGACGGCCGCTCGGATCTTCGTACGCGTTGCCTCGTCAACACCATGAATCACCACTTCCGTCCGCCGATTAGATGGCGTTCCGTCCTTCAGGTTCACGGGGTCTTTTGGCTGATCAAAGGAATGCCCGGCAGCCTTCATCTTCTTATCTGCAATGCCATTGTTGTTCAAATACGTTTGAACACTCTTCGCCCGAGCCTCCGACAACCGCTGATTGTAGGCATGATCCGACCCATACTGCCGATCGGCGTGGCCGTCAATGGCCACATAGACGTTTGGATTCGCTTCAATGGCCGCGCGGATAATACGCACCAACTCATCAAGTGCAGGATATTCCGAAGGTTCAATCAAGGCGGTATCCTTGGCATATTGAATACGCAGTTCTAGCCGCATCTCATTTTCTGAACCCACCGGCGTTACATCCACGAGTTTATCCCGATGCGCAGACTGTTCATCATACTGCTTCGCTCCCGGTTCAATCGGGCCAACAGGCTGAAGCGTGTCAACAGAAGACTCCTCTCCTCCACCTAAGAAATAAGTCAAACTGATATCCGCCGTGGTGAAAGAAATGAAATCATTCGTCAGTCCCACATGATAACGCAGATCCCCGCGCAACGAGAAATTCTGGGAGAAATGCCAGAATGCACCCAGTCCCGCCTGCGCAAACAAATGCGAACGATCGCCATCCTGCCAATTTGGCGCAGAGCTCGCCCCATAGTAGCTCACACCCGCTGCCAGAAAGGGATCCAACTTCGCGTAACGGTCGAAATGAAACAATCCTTCAACCCCAGCACCCAACAACGTCTGCTGTCTAGCTCCAGCACTGCGGTTCGCGCGCCCGAGAGAACCAAACCCCTCCAACGACCAAGGGCTATCCGCGAAGTCGTATCCCAACCGGAAAATCACGTAAGGCTGAACCCCGCGCAGAGAAGATCCCGGCTTTGGGCTCGCCGTACGATGCACACGCATTCCCCCCGCGCCAAGCCCGAGATAAAACCGTCCATCATTCTCCTGGTCTTCCGAAGATGCCTCAACTGGCTGATCATCGCGCGCTGTTACAATCGGCCCCTGTTCCGGCTTGACGTCCTGCGCAGGCAAAATCGCAGCCATTGCCCCCATCGCGGCAAATATGACCGTCTTCTTCATATTCGTCTTCCTCCTTATCAACATCTCATTCGGAACGTACTTCACCAACGCATCACATCATAACACAAATATGCCAGGCATACCTGCTTTTTGAGCATGCCGCCCGCGCAACCTGCATTAAAGCGCGGCCTTCCGCTCAACCAAAGCGGCGATCTGAGCCTCCAGCTCAACCTTGCGATCCCGCTGATTCTGGATAATGGCCGCCGGAGCCTTGGAAACAAAAGCCTCATTCGACAGTTTGGCGTTGATTCCTCTGAGAAATCCCTGAAGCTTGGCAATTTCCTTCTCCAACTTCTCTGTTTCAGCCTTAACGTCTACCAAACCTTCAAGCGGAATATACAACATTCCCGCCTGAAGGAGTTTGGACGGCATGGCTTCAGCCGGTGCGGCATCGATAAACTCCAATGACGAAGCACGCATCGCGGTGCAAATCGATGCGCTGTCCCGCATCAGCTTTTCCTGCAGCGCCGGCGAAGCGGCATGCAACAACGCCTTAATCTGCAACGCTGGCGCAAGCCCCGCTTCCGCACGAAGTGCCCGGGCGCCCGTAATTAGCTCCCGCTTGGTTTCCACATAAGCCAACACCTCTTCGGAAAGCCCCCACGCCGCCTTCTGCGCCGCCGTGTAACCGGTCGGATAAGGTGCACGCATGATGCTCTCTCCCTCCGCACAGTATCCCAACTGATGCCAAATCTCTTCTGTTACGAAGGGCATATACGGATGAAGCAGCCGAAGAATCTTTCCATACACATCTGCCAGCAGCGCCAACACCTGGCGCCTCCGAGCCTCATCCGGCGCGTTCAGGTCGGCCTTGGCATACTCCAGATACCAATCGCAAAAATCCGTCCACGCAAAGTCATAAATCGCGAGCGCACCCTCCTGAATGCGATACCGAGTCAATGCGGCATTCATCGCCACACAAACGTGATCAGTCTTCAAAAGCAGATGCCGGTCGTCATCATGCAGCAGCGCAGCATTCAGCGACAGCTCCCCGGTGGCATGTTCCCGAAAAGAGAACCCCGGCAGCTTCTCCGCGTTCATCTGCAGAAACCGGGCGGCATTCCAAAGCTTCGTGCCAAAGTTTCGCCCAATCTCAAACTTACTCATGTCCACCTTGGTATCGGTTTCCATGGAAGTGATTAACGCTAGAGAGAAGCGGAGCGCATCCGCCGAATATTGGCTAATCACTTCCAGCGGATCCAGCGAATTCCCGAGGCTCTTGGACATCTTACGGCCCTGTGCATCCCGAACAATTCCATGCAGGATGATCTGTTTAAATGGCGCCTTGCCCATAAACTCAAAGCCGGCCATCATCATGCGCGCCACCCAGAAAAAGAGGATATCCGCCCCCGTCACCAGATCTGTCGTGGGATAATAGAAGTCCAGTTCAGGCGTTTTTTTCGGCCACCCAAACGTGGAGAACGGCCATAACCACGAAGAGAACCACGTGTCCAGCACATCCGGATCCTGCCGGATCGACTTTCCTCCGCAAACCGGGCAAACCTCCGGGGTCGTTGGGCTGGCCCACTCGTGCCCGCACGCACACGTGTAAACCGGAATCCGGTGCCCCCACCAAATCTGCCGGCTGATGCACCAATCGCGGATATTTTCCATCCAGTTGAAGTAGACGCTTTCCCAGCGTTTAGGCAGGATGGAGACCTCCCCTTTTCGAACCGCCTCAATCGCCGGCTTGGCCAGCGGCTTCATCTTCACAAACCACTGCTTGGAAAGCCGGCTGTCCACCACCGTGTGGCACCGGTAACAATGCCCCACCTGGTTCTGATAAGGCTCCACCTTCACCAGAAACCCCTCGCGCTCCAAATCGGCCACAATCGCCTTCCGGCACTCAAAGCGATCCATCCCGGCATACCCGGAGCGTTCGTTCATTGTGCCGTCATCATTCATCACATCCACCTGCGGCAGGTGATGGCGAAGCCCCACCGCAAAGTCATTGGCATCATGCGCCGGCGTGATCTTTACCACGCCCGTGCCGAAGTCCTTCTCCACATAATCATCAAATACCACCGGAATCGTCCGCCCCGTCAGCGGCAATATCACCGACTTTCCCCGCAAATGCGCATAACGGGCATCCGAAGGATTGACGGCCACCGCCGTATCGCCTGGCAGCGTCTCCGGCCGCGTTGTCGCCACCGTCACAAACTCACCGCTGCCATCCGCAACCGGATACTTGACATACCACAGGTTCCCGTTGTTCGGCTCATGCTCTACTTCATCATCTGCCAACGCTGTGCCGCATCGCGGGCACCAATTTACAATGTAATTGCCGCGGTAAATCAACCCCTTGTTATACAAGTCGCAAAACACTTTCGACACCGCCGCCGAAAGCCCCTCATCCATTGTAAAGCGCTCACGCTGCCAGTCCGTCGAGTTCCCCAGCATCCGCTGTTGGTGAACAATTGTGCCGCCATACTGCTTCCGCCACGCCCACACCCGGTCAATAAACGCTTCTCGCCCCAAATCCTGACGCCGCTTACCCTCTTTACGCAGCGCCTTCTCTACTACATTCTGCGTGGCGATGCCCGCATGATCCGTCCCGGGAATCCAACACGTATTGTCGCCGCACATCCGATGCCACCGCACCAGCACATCCTGAATCGTCTCATTCAAAGCGTGCCCCATGTGCAAAATCCCCGTCACATTTGGCGGAGGAATCACCACGGAATACGGTTTCCCGCCGGCTTTCGGGTCATCATGAAAGCAGCCATGCTGCTCCCACCAGGGATACCATTTTGCCTCAACGGCTTTCGGGTCGTAATGCTTCTCCATCATGGGGCTGTCTCCGTAAAATCAATGTAATGGTATAGTTTAGCACAACTGCCGTATTTCCGCTGTTATCCCGCCGCCGGTATTCCCCCTCGCACGCCCTCGTAAAGAAAAAGACATATCCTTTTACACAGCAACGCCCTGAACTTTTACGCAGCCCCTGGCGAAGCCGCCAGACAACCCATCGCGCCAACCAAGAGAACCGCGTCTTCTATGCCGCCCGCACCATGCGAAAGACCTGTTTTAAAGCCTTTCGCTGCGTCACCCCTCCGCAACGCGCCTGATTATCGGCTCTGCAACAACTTTTTTCTTGCATTCTCAAAACAAAAAACAGATAATAAGTACCAATCAAGCGGGTGTTCCGCCTGATGACACACAGTTAAAGGAGTGAACCCACTATGGCAGCGAAAAAGCCTATGACCAAGACCGAGATGATTGACGCCATCGCGAAAGCGACGGATCTTACCAAAGCGGATGTAACGAAGACCTACGAAGCGCTTCTCACCATCATCGCCAAGGAAACCAAAAAGTGCAGCGCCTTCACCGTTCATGGCTTGGGCAAGTTTGCCATTGTTCAGCGCAAGGCTCGCATCGGCCGCAATCCGGCCACCGGTGAAGAGATGAAGATTCCCGCCAAGAAAGCGCTCAAGTTTACGATCTCCAAGCTCATCAAGAACAACGTCCTCGGCAAGTAAGCCAGGCGCGCATTGCGATATTGAAAAGGCAGGCTTCAAAGCCTGCCTTTTTTATTCTTTGTACGCCGCCTCACACCCCGCAGAAAAATCGGGCGGCTCAAACACCACACGTAGGCAGAATATCTCTTGCCTCAGCGCACATTCGGCACCGCGCCATACCGGTTTACCCGCGGCTCACTCGAAGAGCAAGCCCACTTTAGTTCAACCAGAGCTATAGCCAGAAACAGCGGGACAAAAACCAGCAAAAGCGCCGGGACCAAAAACAAAGACGCCACTAACCACATCCCCAACACCAGAAACCCAAGATTCAACATCAGCCACCACCACCCTGATCGGCCAATATCATGCAGCCGCCGGATACTTATAAACAGACCCAGCAGGGTATTTGCCAAGCCCCAGAGGCTCCCGAGCCACGAACACACAGTTTCGAC
This sequence comes from uncultured Lentisphaeraceae bacterium, assembly GCA_937892925.1. GTDB lineage: Bacteria > Verrucomicrobiota > Kiritimatiellia > RFP12 > DVOR01 > Spyradenecus. The sequence continues at coordinate 36,838 of CALBHX010000065.1, read as the reverse complement.
CGTCTCCCCTGTACACCAGCCACCCCCAGAACAAAACCCAGGCAAAAGAATCCAATCACCCCCACGAGCTGATTGGCAAGAATCGCCCACCAATACTCCGAGCGGGAAGCACGCCCGTCACATGTCCACCTTGTCCAATAGCGCCGATATACCTCCCAAAAACCAACCTTGACCTGCCGACCGCAAGACGGAACCTTCGCAGCCCTCTGTACACAGAAAGCGTTCTGCTTATACCGGGGTGGAAGTGCAGCCAAATGCGCTTTTTGTGAATGCTTCCCTGTTCGTTCGGCATCACGCTGCATTTGATACAGAAATCTTTCGGCTTCATTCATGTGTTTTCACATCTTCGCTTGAAAGTTCATCTAATAAACCAGAAACCACGCCTTCCTTCTGTTTCGCAGGGGGGCGCTTCTGGTTCTTCTTCTGATTTATCGATGAATCAACGGGATCCTCACCTGATACAGTCATTTTCTCCTCTTCGCCCAAATGAGAAGAAGATTTCATCAGCGTCTTAGAATACATTTCACCATCGTCTTCGGAAGCATATTCCCAATCCGTTTTCATCGGTCCCGCCGTCTTCCACAGACAATGCGCCGCCATCATGCCGCCCAAGACTGCCCAAACCTTCCAGGAGCACAACACCTCCGGCACGCCGCCCCATTCGCCTCGAGCCGCCCAAATCACGCCCCCAGAGCACCTGTCCACGCCACGTGACAAAATGGCGAAAGTACTCCGCGCAGCAACACAGCACCTCCATTGAAGGCGCCGCCTCTTTTCAAATCCTCCATACGCATAAAGCACCGTTTCGTGAATAGCAAACCCTGCGCCCACACACACCCAAAAGTAGTCCCGCCAAAATACCCATAAATCTCCGCCGCCGCGCCGCACGGATCGCCCCAGACAGCAGCAACATCCAGACAGGTTCATCCCCCGCCCGTATAACCGACCGTCTATTCCAACAATCAATCACTCACGCCTCATAGCCCCAATCGCTCCAATGCAGACTGCGCATCCATATGCCCCTGATCCGCCGCCTCTTGGTACCAACGAACCGCCTCGGATTCGTCCTCCTCAACACCGCGGCCAGTCTCATAGTGCCAACCCAGTTCGAACTGCGCATCCGCGTCTCCCTGATCCGCTGCCTTCTGGTACAAGCGTTCCGCCTCGCCCCATTCCAAACAGCGCCGCCGATTCCCGATACGCGTAAGACCACCATCCATTTCATCATTTTCCATGCCACTATCCTCACCATTTCCTGCGCAGTTATTTACACCGGCAACAAAAGCCGCTCGCACGCGGGAAAACCCTATGCACAAATACAATGATACCACCCCCCCCCTGCACGCAACCGATTTTTGAGAGGGAAAAGGGGAATCTGAGTGATTATTGGAAAAAACAAGCTTGAATTGTGCGTAATCGGAACCAGCCTTTGGCGAATGAAACGCTTGATTTATCACACCTACAGTGAGCATGAGGGATAGGATAGAAAAGAAAAGGCTGGAATCGTGGAGTTTGAAGGTTTTTGCGGGATGGATGATTGAGGTGAAAAGGGCGTTATCAATGAAGTTGAGAATCAATTGAGGTTCTTGAGAGCCTATTCTCAAGTGCTTGATCAACTGATACGGGCGGCTTGCAAGGGGATTAGAGAATGATAGGCCGCATCTGCACACGTAGAAAAACAAAGGAACCGACAAAGCCGATGAAGCAAGCCCGGGGGCGGGCAGCGGGTGAAGTCGCCCCGAGTTTACCCCAAAGGCGAGGCGGGTTGAAGGTGGAGGCAAGGCGGAGCGGCATAGCCCCCAGCGCGGAATACCCGGGCGGCGTTTGGATCAAACAACGGTTCCACCCGTAAACACCGTTTTACTGCATCGAAAACCCCTTGACTTCCCTTCCGCGTGTGCTATGATACACCGCGTAAACAAACAAACAATCGTTTGATTGTTTCTATTCATGAGAAGGTTATTATGGGAAGCCCTTGCTGTTGTTCTTGCGGGTGCCAAAAACGTGCTTCAGACACGGAGCCGGATGTATCGCCTAGACGCCTGATGGTGTCGATTGCGCTGTTTGCCCTGGGCGTAATGCTGAAGCTGATGTCTGAGGAGGCGCAGCCTGCGGCTGTAATGGTGTTCATGACCGTCTACCTGCTGACGGGGTGGAGCGTGGTTTGTTACACGTTCCGGAATCTGCTCCGAGGGCGCGTTTTTAATGAACACTTTCTGATGACCGTGGCCACCTTTGGCGCATTTGCACTCGGGGATTGGGCAGAGGGCGCTGGCGTGATGCTCTTCTGGCAAATTGGGGAGGCCTTCCAGGAGCGAGCTGTGGCGCGTTCCAGAAAACTGATCACCGGCCTGATGGCCATCCGCCCGGAGAAGGTTCATCTGGTGCGGGAGGGCGGAACCGAACCAGTGCCTCCCGAGCAGGTAGCCGTGGGGCAGGCCTTTCAGGTTTTCCCGGGAGAACGGGTTCCGCTGGATGGCACGGTGCTTTCCGGAGAATCCACGCTTGACTGTTCAGCTCTAACAGGTGAATCCCTTCCACAGCAGGCGGCAAAGGGTTCTGCCGTGCTAAGCGGAAGCATTAATCTGACCGGGCTTCTGACGCTTCGGGCAGACAAAGTGTTTCATGAATCGGCCGTGGCAAAGATTCTCGCGCTTATGGCGGAAGTGGGGGAACGGAAGGCGCGGGCAGAGGCGTTCATTACCCGGTTTGCCCGCATTTACACCCCGATTGTTACGTTCTGCGCGCTTCTGTTGGCGGTCGTTCCGCCGCTCTTTTCGGGGGCGTGGGGGGCATGGATTTACCGGGCGCTCACCTTTCTGGTGATCTCGTGCCCCTGCGCGCTGGTGATCTCCGTGCCGCTGACGTTTTTTGCAGGGATGGGTGCCGCCTCTCGCCGGGGCATCCTGGTCAAAGGCGGACACGCGCTGGAATCATTGGCCATGCTGCGGACGTTGGTATTTGACAAAACCGGCACGCTGACCAAGGGTATTTTTGAGATTACCCGTGTTATTTCCCCTGCCCTGCCGGAAACGAAGCTTATGGAACTGGCCGCGCATGCCGAGCATGCTTCCACCCATCCGCTGGCGCGGGCAATTCTCCGCCGCTACCCAAACACCCCAGAAATAAACCGGATTCAAGCCATTGAAGAACATGCCGGGATTGGCGTTTCGGCAAAGATTGACGGACACGCTGTGCTCGTGGGGAATCGGCGGCTGATGGAGCAGGCGCAGGTTATACTCCCGGATGCCGAAGCGGAAGCCGGAACCCCCATCTGGATTGCAGTGGATGGCCGCTACGCAGGGCATCTCATTGCGGAAGACACGCTGAAACCGGGCACACCCGAAACGCTTGATCAATTGCGCGCCCTAGGAGTCAAGCACATGGTTCTGCTTTCCGGAGATCGTGCCGCTGCGGCTCAAAAAGTGGCCGATGAACTGCACCTGGATGGCGTTCATGCCCCTCTGCTCCCCGCAGAAAAGGTGGAGCAGACCGAGGCCTTGCTGAAACAGCTTCACTCCGAAGCGCCCGCCGCCACACTGGCCTTTGTAGGCGACGGTATCAACGATGCCCCAGTGCTAGCTTGTGCAGACGTGGGAATTGCCATGGGTGGCGGAGGAAGCGATGCGGCCATTGAGGCAGCAGATGTGGTGCTGATGACGGATGATCCGAAGCAGATTGCCGATGCCATCCGAATTGCTCGAAAGACGCTCCGGATTGCCCAAGAAAACATCGCCTTTGCAATTGGCACCAAGGGGCTCATCTTACTGCTGAGCGTGTGCGGATTTGCTTCGCTGTGGCTGGCCGTCTTCGCCGATGTAGGCGTGGCCTTTCTAGCGATTCTGAACGCACTGCGGGCACTGCGGTAACAACACCTCCAATACCCCTTGGGATAGACCTGTTCCCGCAGAAGCTCCGTTATGTGCGCCTCTCCGCCATCGGGGGCTCAAACGGGCAGCTGAGCGCAAAGAGAGTATCCACCGCCCGGTGAAGCAGCTCCGCCTCTTGCGTTTCGGCAAGCGTATAGTGAATTTCTTTCCCATGCCGGTGGCAGACCACCAAGTGTGCCCGGCGAAGCATCTGCAAGTGATGCGACACGGCGGCCGCACTCATTCCGGACATATCAGAAAGAGTGGAAACACACTCGCAGCAGTGGCACAGCATCCAGAAAATCCGAAGCCGCGTAGGATCGCTCAACATGCTGAACTGATCCGCAATCGCGACAAAATGCTCCAAATCCGGCATCTTTCCGAGGACTACGCGCAAATCTTGCCCTTGACGATGCGAGAGACCATAATGAGGCTTACGTTCACGCATGATTTTCCCCTCCTGCGATGCGCTCTTCCCCGGCCGATACGGCTTCCAACCGCTGCACCAGCTGCCGCAGCAGTGCTTCCGGCGTGGAAGCGCCGGAAGTAATCCCCAAACGCCGCACACCCGTCAACATCGACAGATCCAGCTCGTTCGGCGAAGCAACAAGGGAAACCGGACACCCTGCCCGCTCCGCCACTTCGGCCAACCGCAGCGAATTGGAAGATGTCCGCGACCCCAGCACCACCAGGTGATCGACCGCTTTAGCCAGGCCTCTGACAGCTTCCTGACGCTCCTGCGTGGCATAACAGATACCGTTCCCTTGAGCGGGGAATGTGAGACTGAAGCCGGCCTGTGCAAGCTCCGCGCTCAAGGCCTGCACCATTTCGCGGCTAACCGTGGTCTGACTCAGCACCACCAGATTTATGGAAACCTCTGACGCATGAGAACACTCCAAGGCCTTCCGTAATTGCGCCACGTCTTCCGAGCGCTCAATCACGTGAATATGCGCCGGAGCTTCCCCCACAATGCCTTCCACCTCATCGTGCCCCTTGTGGCCGATCAGTGCAATCACTGCACCCTGCGCCGAAAAGGCTTTCGCCTCCCGATGCACCTTCGTTACAAACGGACACGTGGCATCCACCACCTCCAGCCTGCGGGCTAGAGCTTCTGCGCGGACTTGCGGGCTCACGCCATGCGCGGAAAACAGCACCCGCGCATCAGTCGGAATCTCCTGCAAGCTCTTCACAAACCGAACGCCGCGCGCCTTCAGTCCATTGACCACATGCTCATTGTGGACAATCTCATGGAAACACCACAACGTCTCCCCGGGGTGTTCGGCCAGGATCTGCTCCGCCATCCGAAGCGCACGCGCCACGCCGCTGCACATCCCGTGAGGTTCGGCAATACACAACTCCACTTAACGAACTCCCAGCGTGGCTGATAACTGCTCAAGCAGCAGCGGTAAAAGCTGCTTTTTCCGCGACATGATTCCCTTGCACAGAAAAACATTGTCGTTCCCCAGCTTCGGGAAAGGAATTTTTGCGATAAAACGTGCATCGCCGGCCACCAGAAGCACCGAGTTCAGCGCCGTGATATCCGTAACCATCAAAGCAGCGAAATAGCTCTTCTCCGCCTTGCACCGGCTTTCCAGTGCAGCCAGTAATTCCGGAATTCGACTCTTCAGCTCATCGGAAGTGCCGGTCTCAATCTGCGAAACAGAGAAGGACACACCGTCTTCCGTGTAGTGCTTTGCGTCCATGTCTAGAATCTTTTCGATCGTTAAATCCGTCAGCCGCGCAGCATGGGAGAAGATATCGTGCGCCAAATCCGCCACGTCGAGATTCAATAACCCGGAGAGGTAATCTGCCATGTTGCGATCGACATCCGTTGTGGTAGGCGACTGCAGCGCCAGGGTGTCGGTAATGATAGCCGAGAGCAGAAGCCCGGCGATCGCCGGCGTGAGCGTAGCCTTCTGCTCCTGATAAAGGCAGGCTACCACCGTAGCCGCAGACCCCACCACCCGGTTGATAAAGGTGATCGGCTCATGCGTTGGGAAGTTACCCAGCTTGTGGTGGTCAATGATTTCAATAATATGGAACTGATCCAACCCTTCAACCGCCAGAGAAAGTTCATTATGATCCACCATAATGATATCCACATTCGGCTGCTTATAGAGATCCCGTTCATTGATAACCCCGACCACCTTCCCGTTATCATCTACCACCGGCAGGGAACGGGTGGGTGAAGCCTGAACCGCCGACATGATATCCCGCACCGGATCATTGAGCCCAACGGCCTGAATAGCTTGCGTAGCCATTGCGCTCACCGGCATGGAATAGAGCGTCAGATAAACGGTGCTGGCGATATCATAAGGCGAAATCAGCACGGAGATACCCGCCTCCCGGGCTTTTTCAAACATCTCTTTCGAGAGCGGCGCCCCACCCGTCAACACGATGGCTCGGACCTTATAACGAATACACAAATCCAAAATGGAAGCACGGTTCTCAACCAGCGCAATCGCATTCATTGGCAGTTCCGTTTTCAAGACCTGCTCAAACGCCTCTCGGGTCGATCCGGCAACCAGCAACCGGCTCTTCACCACGGCGTCCCCATTCACCGTCAACAGCGGCTGAGCGCGCAGCGTCTTGATAAGCAAATTAATGCTTGTCGGAATAATCGCCTTCCGGTGCGGGTCGGCCTTATGAACGATATTCTCCGTAAAGGTGTTATGCGAGAGATAGGCACTGTAATGCCCCTGCCCATCCACCACCGGAATGGCCGGCAGCCGATGGCGGTCCATCAACTCTAGGGCATCCCACAGCGCCGTATTCGCCTGAACCGTAATGGGGCTCCCCTCCGGCATGAAATAGGCCACTTTGGGGAGCATGTCCGGAATAAACGTTGGAGCCTCCACACCAAACCGCCGCAGCACATATTCCGTTTGCGGCGTCAACCGCCCAGCACGTGCCGGCATGCAATTCACATATCCCTGCTGCCGCTTCAGTGCCGCATAGGCAATCGCCGAAACAATAGAATCCGTATCCGGGTTCCGATGGCCAATCACAATAATCTTGCGTAACAAATCATTCACGTCTTCATCTCCATCGGGTTCAACGTTTAAACACCGCACCACTCGGTCTGGGCGCTTGCGGCGGCGTAACAAACCGCTCGCCGGCCTTCAGCGGGTGGCCACACAGCCACGCCGCCACCGGCATTGGCTTCCCGCCCTCCGACTGCACAACGGTGAGCCACATCGCCCCATCCCCAGTCCGCACCAACAGCCCATACTTATCTACCCTGAGAATCGTCCCGGGCAGCATCTCCCACTGGGCTTCCGGAACATTACCCGGCACGGCGGCAAGCACCTTCAGCCGCTTCCCCCGTTCCCGAGAACCCTCCGGCATATACGTATAGCACGATGGCCAGGGCGTGTAGGCCTTGAGCTTCCGCAAATTCCGCGCCGTGGAGTCTTCCCACGCCAACACCCCGTCGGACTTCTTAATCTTATATGCCGTAGTCACCTGAGCCGGATCCTGCGGCACGGGTTTTACCTGAAAAAAGGCCCACAACGGAAGCACTTCCACCAGCAGCTCTGCACCAATTGCCGCCAGGCGGTCATGCAGCGTTTCCAGCGTATCATTGTCATAAATCGGCGTCTTACGCGTCATCAGCACCGGTCCGGAATCCATTCCCTCATCCATCAGCATGGCCGATGCGCCGGTCTCACGATCCCCGGCAAGCAGCGCTGCGTGAATCGGCGAAGCCCCCCGATAACGCGGCAAGAGCGATAAGTGGATATTAATACACCCCAGCGTTGGAATATCAAGCAACCGCTTGCTCAAAAACTGTCCATACGCCACCACCACAATCACATCCGGCAACCAAGCGGCAATCTGCGCCAAGCTCTCCACGGTGTTCACCCGTTCCGGCGTCAAGCACGGAATCCCCGCCGCATCCGCAAACGCCTTGCACGCACACGGCGTTAACCGCTTTCCCCGCCCGGCCGGTTTGTCCGGCTGCGTAACACACCCCACCACCTGAAACTGCCCGCGCTCCTGCGCCAACCGCTCCAGCATCACTGCCGAAAGATCCGCCGACCCCATAAACACCACGCGTATCATTGCGACAAAGCTCCCTCTTGCAATCCAAACCGCCGCGTCAAGCGAAGGCATATCTCCGCCACGGCTTCATCCGATTTTATCAGCGGCAAAGCCCCGAAGCGAATAGCCGAACACATCGCCTCATACGCCTGAGCTTCATTCCCAATACCATAATAGTATAGTGCCACCGCCAGCCAAACCCGCCCGGACTGCGGTGCCTTCCGCAACGCCACTGTCAGCAAGCCATACGCCAGCGATTCCTCGGAAAACGTCTGCGCCAGCCCCGAACACGCCACCAGCTCCGCCTCCGTAAACATCGGCCATGCCGCCTTAGGCACCCGCTTCAGCAGCGCCAGCGCCTCCTTCCCGCTCCGCAGCCGCTGCAACGCCACACACCCCGTCATCGCCTCCTGCCCCGTCAAATCCGGAGCCTCCAACACCTGTTTCCAATACGCCCGCGCCAGATCTCCCCGCCCTAGCGTCTCGCACACCTCTGCCAACGCGCACACATCCGCCGTTGTCGCCTGCTTCTCCCGTATACGCACCGTCAGCCGTTGCATCTCGTCATATGCTTCCTGCAGTACGTCCAGCCGCTCTGCCGCCTGAGCTGCGCGCAGATTTTTCGGATCCGCCTGCAAAAACGCCTGTATCGCCTCACGCCCAACAGCAAAGCGAAACGCCGGAAGCAAAATCTCCCGCAGGTAGCGGAACAAAACTTCTGGCGACAACGGATAAAGCACCATCGCCTGCAAAAACGCCTGTTCCGCCGCATGCGCCTGTCCCTTCCGGGCATACACCCCCCCCATCGCCGAACGCAGCTTGGAAAAGCTCTTCTGCGCCGCAAAGTCACGCCGATAAGCCGACCGTTCCACCAGCCGCCGCGTCATCCAGTCCCAAAAGTCCTCATCCCGCACCTGTACGGTCTCCAAATCCGCTCCCGCCCGGTTTAAGCGCATCGCCAGCCCCGCCGGCTCCAAAAACGCATCCATCCAGGCAATCGGATAACTCTCCTCCACATAAAACGCGTGATCCGGATTCCGATCATAAATCAGCCGCGCCAAATCCGCACAAATATCCATCACGGCCGATGCGCCGGTAATCTGCACCCGTCCATTCACCTCACGAATCGTCCCCTGCGTGGTTCGCCGCCCCGTCGCCACCGCATCCGTATAATCCGTAAATGCCTGGCGCACCTCATCGGCAGAAGGCAGCCAAATCCGCTTTCCGTACAAATCCCGCTCCACATTCATATACGTTGGATCTGCCAGCGCATTCTGCGTGAGCACAAACACATCCGGGCGCATCCCCGCTGAGTAAACCATATACGTTGGCACGAACCGCCCCGGATCCGTCCCCCCAAAATAGATCGCGTCTGCCACCATCGGAGGCGGCCAGAACGGATCCGGCAGCGGTTCCTCATCCTCCGAAAGCTCCGCTTCAATCTGCCGCACACCATCGAGCATGTATGCGCCAAACTGCCATCCAAAGTCATGCCCCGTCTGCTCCGCCGCGCCCACAGCCCGCACCAGATCGTTATTCCACAGATTTTCACCCACCGGCACCAGCGGCAGGCACAACGCCCCTGCACATCCCAGCCACAGAACTGGCCGTTTCCCAATTCTGCCCAGCACCGCCAACCCCCAAGCCACCGCATACCCCACCCACAGCGCAAACAACCCATGCGAAGAGATATACTTCACCTTCTGGATAAATCCATCCTGAATACCCCCCGATGGATTCGCCAATGCCACCAGCACAGCCGACATGATCACAAACAGAACACCTATGCACCCCAGCCACAGCAGCCCACGCCTCTGGCGCCGCCGGATCAACTGCCCACACACTGCCGACACTCCCGCCAGCGCCCCCACAATCACCGGAAGCGAAAACTGCATTCGCAAATCCGCCGCATACTCCGCCAACTGCCGAAGATAATGCCACGACCAAATCGCCGAAGGCGAAATCGCCTCGTACTGCCCCCGTGAAATCGCGTGCTTAAACCCTTCCCACGTCCGCGTGTACCCCCAATTCATCGCCGGATTCCGCAAATCTGAAACCAACGGCATATAAACATAAACCGAAAGTCCTGCTGCAAATGCCAGCACGGTTCGCACTACCCACTTCCCCTGCACCAGCAGCCGCCGCGCCAACAGGAGCACCAGTACCCCCCACGCCACCGGCCACCAGAACCATCCCAGCGTTGGATGCGTCAACCCCAGCAGGCACCCCATCTGAAGCAGCAGCAGCCCCGCCAGCTGAACCCCCGTTACTGCACACGCAAACCGCCGCGCACGATGAAACGGCCAACACGCCCACCACAACACGCCCAACCCCACAAGATGAACCGCCCATGCCCGCGCAAACGGGTACACCGTCCCCCGAAAACCCTCCGGTACACGAAGCTCCGGATAAACACGCCATGCAATCGCTCCTAGCGTACACACCAGCCCGGCTAACGCTATCAATGCCCAGCGCCACCGCTTCACAAACCCCGCACACCCCGCCCACAATACCGCGAAGCCCCCCAGCACCGCATAATACCCCGCAGGAATGATCCATCCAGGCAAGTCCGCCGCTTGCACGGCTCCCGGGCGCACAATCACCGGCGCCCCCGCCGTTGAAAACAAATCCGCCGAAGGCAGCGCGCCCAACGCCAACAAATACCCCGTCAGCCCCAGCGGCACCGCCACACACACGAATGAACGCGCCAGCCGCCACCGACGCACACACACCAGCCCCCCCAGCGGCAGCGCCGCCAACAGCAACACTTGGTAATTCGTCAGCCCCAGTCCAAATACCAGCCCCAGCCAGACCAATGTTGAAGGCCGCCCAACCGCCAGCCAGCGATAAGCCAAAAGCAAGGTCAAAGCTAGGAAAAGCGCCCCCAGCGCATACACCTCAACAATCACCGACTGCGACCATAATCCTGGCGTAAACGCCAGCATCAGCCCCCCCGAAGCCCCTGCCACCGCACAAGTAAATCCATGCCACGCCCCATCCGCGTGCAGCAAATCCCGCGCCGACCGAGCAATCAGCAACGCCGTTACCCCGCACGCCAACGCCCCCATCACCGCCGAACCCAACGCCACCGCCCAAGCCGCATTCGGGAAACCCTGCCACCCAACCCAACTAAAACAGCGGCAAAAGACCCACGACAGCACCGTCCAGAGCGGATATCCCGGCGGATGCGGCACCCCTAAAACATCCGCCGCCGTAGCCAGTTCCCCCGCATCCTCAAGCCCGATCGAAGGCCCCAGCGAGCACACATACGCGGCCAAAACCACCCCGCTGACTGCCCAAAACGTCAGCCAGTCCGCGCGATTCAACCAAGACTTTTCTCGTCCATTCACAACTTGCTCATTATACCATAAATCACGAGACTCCGCCCACATGCGGCTCCACCCTTTTCGCTACTGTATCCGTCTCCACCTGAATGGTTCATCCGCGCCGCCGCCACTGCCCTGCCGTACCACCCAAACCCTTCCGCCCGGGACCGAACTGAACCCGCCCCGAGAACACACCTAAACCGGGGCGGGTTCGGAACAAAGCCGGGGCGGGTTCATGTACACCCCGGCACGGATATAGGCGTGCCCTCCGCACAACAAACTGCCTGTGCATTGATCCTTTAAACTTGTCTTATGCTTGTCTTATGTATCTTGACCTATGGTTCTTTCCAACCAATCATCCCCAACCGATACGGCGAGTGATTGACATCCCGCGTTCACCCCTCATCTCTCATCCTCTAGTACACCGGTGACGTTTCTCTCCCAAATCTGCGTTCTGTTCCACCTCTCCCACGTCAACCCCCTCCCTTTCCGGGAAATTCATTAGAATCCCGCCCCACTCCGTTCGATATTCCGGATTCTCAAATTCTATTCATGTTCTAAGCTTGACCTTGCACGAACCATGGGGTATCATACATACCAATCGGAGTTCCGGGCTTTGAGCCCGCCAAGATACAGCAAACAAGGAGTCTTACATGAGTTTGTTTTCGACCCGACGCGGGTTTTTGAAGGTTTCCGGAATGACCGGCGCCGCCGCCATGATGGGCAGCGCGGGGTGTTCCATTCTGCCCAAGCGCAAACATGCGCACGTTGGTGATCTGGCCTGCGCCCCGTTGGAAGAAGTGCGTGTGGGCGTCATTGGTCTGGGCATGCGCGGGCCGGGCGCAGTCTACCGCCTCGCCGCCATTCCGGGCGTCCGCGTGGTGGCGCTCTCCGATCTGTACAAGGCGCGGGTGGACGGCCCGACCGGCTGGCTGACGAAGCGCGGGTTTAAAGCACCCACCGGCTATTACGGCGGCACGGACGAGTGGAAAAAACTGGTTGAAAACCCCGAAGTTAACCTCGTCTATGTAACCAGCCCCTGGCAGATGCACTTGGACATGGTACTCTACGCCATGGAGTGCGGTAAGCATGTGGCCTGCGAAGTCCCGATGATCTTCACCGTAGAAGACTCCTGGAAGATCATTGAAAAGGCTGAAGAAAAGCGTGTTCACTGCATGCTGCTCGAGAATTGCTGCTACGGTGAAAGCGAGATGCTCGCGCTCAACCTCGTGCGCAACAACATCCTCGGAACGCTCGTTCACGGTGAAGGCGCCTATATTCACGACCTGCGCGCATGGAATTTCCGTGAGAACTCCTATGAAGGCTTCTGGCGCCTGAAATGGAACGCTCAGCACACCGGCAACCCTTACGCCACCCACGGCCTCGGACCCATCTGCCAGTATATGAGCGTTGGCCGCGGCGACCAGATGCGCGTGCTCACGTCCATGAACTCCGGCAGTTTCGGATTCCCGGAATACGTGGCGCATCACAAAGCCGAAATTGAAGCTTTGGCCGCCAAATCCAAGGGTAGCAAATATGGCATGAGTGACGCCGATGCGCTCAAAGGGCCGTGGAACCAGGGCGATATGTCCAACACCATCATCAAGACGGTAAAGGGACGCACCATCCTCGTCCAGCACGACACCACCAGCCCACGCCCTTACACCCGCCTCAACCTCATCAGCGGCACCAAGGGTATCCTCAAGGATTATCCCCTCCAGATCGCCCTTGACCCGAACTACTCTGCGCCCCATCTCGGCTGGGCAAACAAGGCGCAGATGAACGAAATCATCGCCAAATACCGTCACCCGCTCTGGCGTGAATCCGGCGAAATTGCCAAAAAGGCCGGCGGGCATGGCGGTATGGACTTCCTTATGGATCTGCGCCTCTGCTACTGCCTGCAGAACGGTCTTCCGCTTGACATCAACGTCTACGAATCCTGCCAGTGGTCCGTCATCGCCGGACTCTCCGAAGAATCGGCCAAGCAGGACGGTGCCCCCGTCGAAGTCCCCGACTTCACCCGTGGCGCCTGGGAAACGCTCAAGCCGCTGGGCATCGAGAGCGTGAACCTGAATATCGACAAAAAGAATGTGGGCGGCGGCAAGCAGCTCAGCGTCTAATCCCTATTCCCTTTTACAGACCCATAAGAGGAGTTTCCCATGGCTTGTGAATGCAGCACCCTCAAGTTCGTTCCCCCGTTTGACCCCGGCTTTAAGCCGGCCTTCCTCAAACTTCGTAAAATCCGCGAGGCGGCGAAAGCCGATCCGGAACACGGCACCGTGGTTATCGCTATCGAACGCGATAACGGCGCCGTTAACCGGTATGAACTGCCCTACCCCAAGAAGGCTGAAACCTGTGAAGGTTTTGCCAAATTTGTAGAGCGCATCGTCAAGTTCATGCTTTGGTCCGCCGGCGGCTACAAAGTGATGATTGACGCCCCCGCCGCCGTGGTCGAAAAGATCAAAACCGACTATACCGAGACCGGTGCGCGCGCATTCGACTGGGGTTTCTTCAAGACCGTTTACGGCCGCCCCATTGAAGTCGTGGCTATGCCGGCAGCGCAGATCCCGCAAGGACACGATCTCTCCATTTCCCTGGGCGGAAACATGAACGGCAACCGCATCGGATTTGACCTGGGCGGCTCCGACTTCAAGCTCACGGCTATGGTTAATGGAGAAAGCGTCTGGCAAAAGGAAGTCCCCTGGGATCCGTACAACGCCACCGATGCCTCCTACCACTACGACCATATCAAGGCCGGATTTGAAGAGGCTATCTCGCACCTTCCCGGAGGCAAAGTCGATGCCATCGGCGGCTCCTCCGCCGGCGTTATTGTGGATAATGAGCTCCGCCATGCTGGCCTTATCAAAGGCATCAAAGACCCCGCACAATACCGCCAGGCACAGCTTCTCTTCAAGCGCCTTAAAGCCGATTACGGCGTGCCGATGGAAGTAGCTAACGATGGCGATGTCTCCGCGCTCGTCGGGCGTCTCGCTCTCGGTAAGAAGGGTATCATCGGATTGGCCATGGGCACTTCTGAAGCCGTGGGCTATATTGACAACTCCGAAAAAGGCGTTCTCACTGGGCGGATATCCGAGTTGGCCTTTGCACCCGTGGATCTCAACCCCGAAGCCGCTGTAGACCCCTGGTCGGGTGATTCCGGCGTTGGCGCACTGTATTTCTCCCAACAGGCGGTGAACAAACTTGGCCTCGCGGCCGGTTTCCCCTTCAAGGAAGAGACGCTTCCCCTGCGCCTTAAGGAAGTCCAGAAGGCCATGGAGGCCGATGATCCTACCGCCGTGAAGATCTATGAGGCCATCGGCATTTACCTTGGCTACACACTGCCATGGTATGCCGAATTCTATGACTACACCTCGCTTATGCTGTTGGGGCGCGTCTCTTCCGGAAAGGGCGGCGATCTCATTCTCGCAACCGCCAAGAAAGTGCTCAGCGAAGAATTCCCCGAATACAGCATCGACATCTTCATGCCCGATGAGCAGGTGCGCCGGCTGGGACAATCCGCCGCAGCCGCCTCACTCCCCGAGTGCTGAAGCATGTAATCTGCGCCTCTGGAGGCTTCGGCTTCTGGAGGCGATTGTTTTTACAGTTCATAACTCTCATAAAGGTCATCCACGATGTTTCATAACCTTCTTGCCTCTGAGGCATTGGCGAATGTAACCACGCTCGATTACGTGATCATCATCGCCTTCCTGGTCGCCGTTATTGCGATCGGCTCGCTCCCCGGCATCATTGCCAAAATCAAGAATAAAGGCACTGGCACCGCCGACTTCTTCCTCGGCGGCCGTTCCATGCCTTGGTGGCTGCTAGGTGTCTCAATGGTGGCCTGTACCTTCTCGTGCGACACGCCCAACCTGGTTACCGGCATGGTGCGCAACAATGGCGTCTCCAACAACTGGGGCTGGTGGGTCTTCCTGCTCACGGGTATGTTGACCGTCTTTGTCTATGCCAAGCTTTGGCGCCGTTCAGAGCTGGCGACCGACCTCGGTTTCTACGAAATCCGTTACTCCGGCAAACCGGCGGCTATTTTGCGCGGATTCCGTTCACTCTACTTGGGCGTTTTCTTCAACGTCCTCATCATGGCCACGGTTTCGCTTGCGGCCATCAAGATCGGCGGCACGATGTTTAACCTTTCGCCCGTCTGGTCGCTGGTTGTAGCTTCGGTAGGCGTAGCCATTTATGCCACACTCGGCGGCCTCACAGGCTCCATCTGGGCTGACTTCTTCCAGTATGCGATCGCCATGGTAGGCGCCTTCTTTGCTGCATTCTATGCGGTGCAAAGTGAGAGCGTCGGCAATATTTCGGATATGGGCGCGTTGCTGAATGATACGTTCGTTCGGGCCAAGCTGGCCTTTTTCCCGGCCGTCAATTCCGCTGCTGCCGGCGCACCGGCAGATTATTCCGGTTTTATCATGCTGATTGTGCTCCCCGTAGCCGTTCAGTGGTGGGCCTGCTGGTATCCGGGTGCTGAACCCGGCGGCGGCGGTTACATCGCCCAGCGCATGCTCTCCGCCAAGGACGAAAAAAATGCCATTGGCGCCACGCTTCTTTTCAACTTCCTTCACTATGCTGTTCGCCCCTGGCCGTGGATTGTGGTGGCGCTGGTCTCACTCACCCAGTTCCCAATGGATGCTCAACGCCGCGCGAAGATTGAATATACCGAGGCGAAGACACCGGTCGTACTCGCCGTGCGAGCTGCCGCACTGGATGGCATCATCACCCCTCAGGAAATCGGAGCTATTGAGCAGCAGTTCGGCAAGACAGCCGCCGATAAGGCGATCGCTCAGGCGCGTGCCGCACGTTATCCTTCCCAGGAAGCAGCAGAGGTTTATCTGAAAGGATTACCGCAGGCCGCTAAGGATGCCTTTGAAAAGCAGATGACCACCCCGGCCATTGCGGAGAAGGTCAACGATGCGCTTGCTCTTCGTGCCCAGCCAGCAGCGGAGCTCATTCCCGTTGTTAACTATGAACGCAACCGGCTGGCAGCTGGTCAGCTCGTAGGGATGCGCACCCAGATCACCGATCTGGATCGCAAGTTCCTCCAGCAAGACGCCGCCTATCCGGCCATGATCGCCAAGATGCCAAAGGGCTGGCTTGGCTTGATTGTCGCCTCGCTCATCGCGGCCTACATGTCCACCATTGCCACACACCTTAACTGGGGTTCTTCCTACTTTGTGCAGGACTTCTGGATGCGCTTTGTGAATAAGAACACCAAGCCGGAGACGGCCGTGCTCATCGGGCGGCTCTGCATGTTGGCGCTCCTCGTTGTCTCCGCTCTGGTAGCGCTCTGCATGGAAAGCGCCACAGCCTCCTTCAATCTGCTCCTGCAAGTAGGCGCCGGCACCGGCCTGCTCTACATTTTGCGGTGGTTCTGGTGGCGTATCAACGCATGGTCGGAAATCTCTGCCATGGTTATCTGCTGCCTTTGTGTAGTGGTCTTTAAGGTCTTCGGCGGAGAAGGCTCGCCTATCTATGCCTTCTTCAACTCGGATGGCATGCGGCAGATTATGGACTACAGCACATGGCAGCTCATCACCGGCATCATCATTACCTCTATTGGTTGGATTACGGTTACCTTCCTCACCAAACCAGAGCCGGACGAAGTGCTGATCTCCTTCTGTAAAAAGATTCGTGCCGGCGGCCCGGGCTGGAAGCGTTTCGAAGGCAAACTCGGCGGCATCTCCGCGACGGCATGGGATATGCCCCTCTGCATTCTCTGCATGGTGCTCGGATGTGTGGCGGTCTGGACAGCGCTCTTCGGCGTGGGTGCGTTGGTATATGCTGAAGCCGCACCGATGTTCGGCTGCCTCTCCAACACCACGGCAGGTATTATCCTGCTGGTTGTTTCGGTGATCTCCACTGTTCAGCTCATGCGGTTGGTCAGCAAGGTCAAACTCAGCTAACGACGTTTCTCTGAGACCTCGTTGTTTCACCGGCGTCCGATTCGGACGCCGGTTTTATTTTCGATTTTCTAACCTTCACAGAACGCCGATCCAACAATATGTTTATTTTCTCTATCGCACCCCAGCGACTCCCACCTTACACGTTTGCCCAATTCGCCTCCAAATCGTCAACCCTTCACCTGGTATTCCAGGCATCCGTACCGCACAGAGCTCTTTTACAAAAAAGCAGGTTCGAGGAAGCCCTCGAACCTGCCACGTATCAACCTCAGGAGAGAATGAAGTAAAAATACGCTTTACAATTCATCAATCTAACGCTGCTTGAAGCGTTTTTGCCCATGCGGAAAGTCGTTTCCCCGTCAGCTCAGGCTCATTCGTTTCATCCAAGGGAAGGCCGACAAAGGAGCCATCCCGCAATGCGAACGAGCCTGTTTTCGGATACCCCTCTGCCGAAACCTGCCCAACAAGTGTAGCGCCACGCTCCACCGCCTTATCTGCCAGAATCCCAATCGCGTTCACGAACGTATCCGAGAAACCGCAGCTATCCCCAGTCCCGAAAACTGCCGCCTTACATCCATGTAGATTCAGGCCATCCAACATGGTAATTCCCGTAAACCAATCGTCCTGTAATTCGCCGTAACCCCAAGTCGAACTTCCCAAAATCAGGAGATCCGCCTGAAAGTCTTCCGGCACGGCCTGAGCCACAGAGACCGCCGGCGCATCAAGCAAACCAGCAAGTTGTATGGCCGCTGCTGCTGTGGCTCCCGTGGTGCTCCCATAAACAATCTTAACCGTTTTCATACCGTACTCCTCGTTTGGCTTCCTGTGAATGTTTCTATTCAAAATCGCGCGTAAAGTAATTAGATGCCTGTTTACCTCTATGGCTTCTCTTCTTTTACTTCACATACACCCGAAACACGTTGCACCTCGCCCAAGACGTTTCTCGCCCTGAAGTCAGAGCGAATCCGCCCTGGCGTTTCCCCGGACGCAGGGCGATGTTGAAGACAAACCGCATCGTGTCTGAAGCGTTCTTCACCTATACATGTTCCAGGCCTCTTGCCTGCACACACACGATATTCCTTCCAACCGGCTCCACGCGAAAGGGCAGCAATATGTAAAAAGCGCTCCGAAACCGGGTGATACCGTTGACAAATATCCACAGCCTGCAATTCCAATGCCCGATAGTGAGCCATCCGCTGCCGCGACCGCCGAGCATTGCCGAAGATTCGCCACCGATCTCCAGGTGCGGCAGGGTGCGCCTTCGCCGATAACAGGAAGCCCTCCACATCTGCCGGAGGATATCCAATAAACACCCCCACCTCATGTGCCATGTCCCGCTGCCAACGCATCTGCAATTCATCCAACGCGCGAATCACCGAACAACCCGAAGGATAACCCGCCCGTTTCAATATCCGGCGAACCCCACGCCCGGCCAACTGAGCTTCCAAACATGCCGGATGATAAAAGAGAACCAAGGCTCCGGTTGTCTCGCGCCTTAAAACCCGATACGGCAACCCCAGTCTGGAAAGAACAGGCTTCAGCGGAGAATAAATCGTCTCTCCTGAAGACCCTGATAGCCAACATGGCACGCGAAGTAATTCGCCAGGTTTTTCTCCGCACCGAACAGCAGCCGTTTTAATGATTAGATACAACAAAATATCCTGCCGGTGCCGACTGCAAATTTCACTCCATGCTTCTTCCAGCATTAACGATATCCTTTATACGCATTCCATTCCAAGCCCACTTCGTTCTCTGTGGAATCCGCCGCGCTTGACAGATGCCGCGAGCACGTTACACCAAGGGGTCAAAACAACGAGGACTATAGCAGGCATCCACCCGTTTTGCAAGCTACTTTATTAGCCTAGTATAATTTTATAGGCAATGAAAATCCTATGATTTCTTCTTTTTATCTTTCATACAAGAGGTTATACTCTACACGGCAAATTAAATTAGACTAATATTCTACTTCGTTTTGTACTACCTCAATGCGTGTACACAAACCATTTCGCGTATACGCATCGCTCCCTTCTCCTCGCGCATTAAATAATTTGGATATAGTCATCCCCCTTGACCGAATGATTCCGTTCCATATATCATTCCGAAAATCTGTTACGGCACGAGATAACGGGATAACAGGATAATGGTAGTCATTGCCCTACTCTGCCTCTCACCCGCAAAACATGCGCTCGGCAACATACGGTTATGCCAACAAATCTTCAATCTCTGCGATGGTGAGCGTGGAGAGGAACGAAGCGTCCGAAACATTGATTGTAGCCTGAATCAACGACTGTTTCTTCTTCTGGAGTTGCAGTACTTTTTCTTCAATCGTATCCTGTGCAATCAGTTTGATCACCTGAACGGTTTTTTTCTGACCAATGCGATGCGCACGATCCGTTGCCTGTTCCTCTGCCGCCGGGTTCCACCAGGGGTCGAAATGAACAACCATATCCGCCCCGGTGAGGTTCAGCCCGGTTCCCCCGGCCTTGAGCGAAATCAGAAACAGGGGAATTTCCGGAGATCGATTAAACCGGGCGCACTCCTCCAGCCGCGCATGGGTGGCACCATCCAGATAACAGTAAGGGATTTGTTCCTCTTCCAAACGCTGCGCGATCAAACGCAGCATGGAGGTAAATTGAGAGAAGACAAGCATCCGATGCCCCCCTGAACGTGCTTCCGACAGGCAATCCATCAATGCGTCCAGTTTGGCAGAAGGTGCCTCTCCTGGCTTCAGAGAACGTTGTTTCAGCAGGCGTAGATCGCAGCAGATTTGCCGTAGGCGCATCAACTGCGCCAACATCTCAAACTTGGAGCGTTCACCTTTCTCGCGCGCCAACCCCCGAATACTGGCACGAACTTCCGCATGTATGGGCTCATACACAGCGCGTTGAGCAGGCGTTAGTTCGCAATACATCACCGAACGAATCTTATCCGGCAAATCTTTGGCAACATCCTTTTTCTGGCGGCGCAGAAGGAAAGGATGCAGTTTGTCGCGCAGCCGCTCCTGTGCGCGTTCAGCCACGGCACCTCCCTGCGCCACAGGGTCCTCATAGGCCACCTGAAACTCCGAATAGGAGCCCAGATAGTGCGGCATGAGAAAGTCCATGATACTCCACAAATCTGCTACGCTGTTTTCTATCGGCGTGCCGGAAAGCACCAGACGCGTATCTGCCTGCAGTTGTTTCACGGCCAGAGCATTTTGCGTGCGCTGGTTCTTGATGGCCTGCGCCTCGTCAAGAATCACCGCGGCATACCGAGCCTGTGCATGAAAAGCGATATCGCGCCGAATCAGCGCATAGCTGGTGATTACCAGATCACAGTCTGGAACCTGTGCGAATGCGGCTGCGCGATGTGTCCCGGAAAGCGTAAGGCAGCGTAAACCCGGCACAAACTTCTCCGCTTCCCGCCGCCAATTTTCGACCAGTGAAGTGGGACAAACAATCAATGACGGCAACCCCCGTGCGGTCTCCCGGCTGCGCGGCAAATGCAACCACGTCAGCGTTTGAAGCGTTTTCCCCAGCCCCATCTCATCTGCCAGAATACCGCAGAAACCGCATTCTTCCAGAAAACGAAGCCAATAAACACCCGCTTTTTGATAAGGGCGGAGAATCGTTTCCAGCGAGCCCAAAGGCACCGGCTCCGGAGCCCGGCGGCGGTTCTGCGCCGCTGCACGCGCCTTCCAATCCGGCTCGGCCTCAAACGACACACCGCTCAACCGTTCCAACGCCGCCTGCACGAATGGCGCATGGATGGCCGCCACCTGCCCGGCACCTGCGGCTCCCGGGCGTTTTGCATGACACGATTGCAGTGTTTCCCGCAGCGTGCGCACGGCGCCGATATCCAATAACAACGGGCCGTCCTTATGTTCAATATAGGCATTGCCGTAAGCCAATGCCTGCTCCACCTCTGCAGGCGAAGCGTGCAGTGAACCATCTGTAGAGACGTAAGTTACTGAAACATCAAACGTCTTTTTATCCGCAGACGACCGAATAGACACACGAGGAACCAACATCTTGGCAGAAGCCTGAAGAGTCTCCACCGGACCGGAGAGCGCCACTTCCCACCCATCCCGATGCAATGCAGGCACGTAAGTGCCCAGAAGGTTTAAGACAGCCCTTGAACCGACAATTGCCCCCAGATCATCCCCGTGGCTTCCACAGAACCCCATTTGCCGTACACGATCCATTGCCGTCTGTTCAGCTTCCAAGTTCCGCCCGTAGGCATGATAAAAGTCTTCCGGATCCGGCTCGGAGATCTCCTGCGGCACACCCGCCGTCACCCAAACTGCCCCATACCCTACCCGCAGTTTGGCAGCCACCGAAACTTCCGAACCCGTGAGTTCCAGACGAAAGCGCGGCGTTCCCGGCGTATAAGAGAACATATCCGGCGTTACGCTTGCCGAATCCACCGGCAGCTGCGCGGTGAGCATCGGCCATTCCGCGTGAAAGAAGTCTGCCACCCGTTCCCGCGGAATCCGTTCCTCCTGCCGGTAAAGCGAATGAAACGGAGTGGGAAGCGTCCGCGCCAACGGTGCAGCGCCCGTTTGAGTGAACCAGAACCCCTGATGCCCAGCGACCAAACATTGCCCCTGTGGCGGCGTTAAAAGTTTTAAGGCCAATACGGACTCTTCCGGCCTGGCTTCCAACATCAATGACGTGTCTACCGCCGTCTCCGCCACCGCAAGCCGCTGTTTATTCGCAGCGAAGCCGATCCAGCAACGCATCCCGCACCGAAGCACCGAAAGGAAGTCCGCCGCCGGCAACGTCAGCAAATCCATAAAAGGCCCGCCAGCGAGATCTTCAAGCACGCTCATCACCACTTCATCGCCAGGCGGAAACGTGTATTTCACCGGCGGCAGCTCCTGCGGTTTAAATGGCTTCTCATCGACAAAAATCCGCACAGCCACCCGTACCGCGCCCTGAGCGAACTGTCCGGGCACATCCGAAGGCAGAAACACCCGAATCCGAGCTGGGGCTCCACCCGCACCGCGGGCAATCATTCCTTTAGCCCCGGCCAGCCGCGCTGCATGCGCACGCTCTTCGGCATAATAGCGGCGATGTTCCGCGCTGCCAAACTGATGCATCACCCCCAATGCCACCGCAATGATGTGCTCGCACAGCAACCCCTGATCCCGCGAAACAAAGCACGGGCACTTTCCTTCCACTAACCCATTTTCCAACATCCGAAACGTAGCCAGCAAAGCCCCGCCGCCGCTGGCAACCAGCCCCTGCCCAACCGGGTAATGAAATCCCACACGGGAAACCGCACCCCGTTTTACCAACCCCTCGGCGCGCGCCATCAGCGAGGGACCCGCCCATTTTTCAATCTCCAACCGTGTGGGCGCACGTTCAGCCGCAAATACTGTCGGTTCCTGCTCTTCTCCCCCCGATTGTTTCACCCATTGCAACGCCACCGCCACCGCATGACAGCATACCTTTCCGCTGCGTGCCACCGAACAGGGGCATTGCACCCTCGGCGCGCCTGCCCCCACCAACAGCCGCACCACAAACCGCGAGGCACCCAACTTCAAAGACCCGGCCAGAAGATTTTCCCGCGCCTGAACGCCCTGCACCGCCCCGGAAGAAAAGAGTTTCTGCCCCGCCTCCAGGATATCTGAAGCCGCCCATCCAAAAACCTGCTGCCGAGTCAGTGTCATAACCGCGAAGTGTAACAAATCGCCGCCACTCCATGCCACCCGCCACTGGAGAGGGAGAGAAACTCTCCTGTGCCGCCCGGCGCATCCAAACCCGGAGAGGCTTTCCTCACGCCCGGAACAACCTGATAAAAATGACCTACACTCCAGCCTCCGCCAGACCTGCAGGCAGCTTACAAAACGCTTGCCGCATTCCATATTACACAGAGAATGGTACCTCGCTTTAAGAATAACACGTTAATCGAATAAGCTATGCTATACTGTTTTATTCAGAAGTAAAAAGGAGACCGCATCATGGAATACCGTTCAACTCGAGGTTTGGCGCCCGCCGTGAACAGTACTGAAGCGCTGTTGACAGGAATTGCGCCGGATGGCGGCCTGTACGTACCGGCAGGGAAACTGGAGCCCTTGGCGCCCGGCGCCACCTTTCGGGCAACCATGGAAGCCCTGCTGGCGCGGTTTTTCGATGATATTCCTGAGAACGTTCGAACTGATGCCGTTTCCCAGGCGTTAGCACGATTCCGATCGGCGGAAATCACCCCGCTGACCTCTTTCGGCGGCACCTCGTTTCTGGAGTTATTCCACGGCCCTACCTATGCGTTCAAGGACGTGGCGCTCACGCTCCTGCCGCACTTAATGCACTACGCCGCCAAACAGGCCGGCATTCGAAACGTCTGTGTACTCACGGCTACGAGCGGCGATACTGGAAGCGCAGCCATGCAGGGTTTCGCCAACATTCCCGGCACGCGCGTGCTTGTCTTCTATCCGCAAACCGGCACCTCTGAAATTCAGAGGCGGCAAATGGTCTGTTGCCCCGGAGAAAATGTGGCGGCGTGTGCTATTGAGGGCAATTTTGATGACGCACAGGCTGCAGTGAAAGCCGCCTTTGCCAATACCGACCTCGCAGCACAGGCCAGGTCGGCCGGGTGCCTGCTTTCCTCGGCCAACAGCATCAATATCGGCCGCCTCTTCCCGCAGGTTTGTTACTATCTGGATTGTGCCCGAAAGCTAGCCTGCCCCTTTGACGTGGTGGTGCCAACCGGCAACTTCGGGAACCTGCTGGCCGCGTGGTACGCCCGGCAGCTCGGAGCACCCATTGAACGCCTGACTGCCGCTTCCAACCAAAACCGCGTAGTATGCGACTTCGTCCGTACCGGTCTCTATGATGCCCGCCGCCCCTTCCATGTCACCAACACCCCCTCCATGGATATTCTCGTTTCCTCCAACGTGGAACGGCTGCTCTGGGCGCTCACCGAAGGAAATGCCATCGAAGTACGCACCTGGGAGGCTCAGTTGAAAGCTGAAGGTTCTTTCCGAATTTCGCCGCCCGCCTTTCATCGGCTCAAAACCCATTTTACAGCCGGATGGGCCACTCCGGAAGAAACCGAATCCGCGATTCTCGACATCTGGGAACGCCACGCCTATTTGGCCGATCCGCACACAGCCATCGGCTGGAAGGTTCTGCATGAGCTCCCCGCTACCGGCCGCCCCACCGTCATCGCCGCCACTGCTTCGCCCTGGAAGTTCCCGATAACCATGCTTCGAGCTCTTACCGGGAAATCCCTCTCCGACGAATTCGCGGCTGCCGAAGCGCTATCTGCCTATACTGGACGCCCCCCGGCTCTAACCGATTTGAAGACAGCTCCCTGTCGGTTTACGGATGTTACGGCTCGTGAAACCGTTCCAGAAACCATTCGCCGCACCTTTGGGTTTTAGCGTCTCCGACTCTTGCGCCACGTCTTCGCCGCAGAGCTCTCTATTACCCTCCCATGCTACTGCACCTGAACCGTACTGAAGACTCCCTGACCCTACAAGGCGTAGACTTTGGCCGTAACATGCCAGATGACACGCTGCGGCGAGCCATCGCGTTTCTTTTCGTTGGCTGGAAGGAGCCGGTGCTCGAAGGGCGCGGGGTTCTGCACACACTGCAAGGTATCGCCCATGGGCTCTCTTCCCCTACCGTTACTTATGCTGATGAGCTCCTGGAAGCCGCAGAGCTCTTTCCATTTCTAGTGCGTGTGATCGCCGCCGGACGTGTAGCACCACGCCTTATTAATGGTCGAGCCTGTTGGCGAGCCACGATTCTTCCAGAAGGTAAAAATGCCGAGCTCTTTCAGGCTCTGACCGACACCTGGATGCGTACATGTGCCTCTACCACACTCTCCCGTGCGCAAGCGGCAAAAGGTACCTTTCACACCGCCGAGGATGCCTGGCTCGCCGCTTTGCGTGCCCCTCAAAGCCGCCTTGCCCTCACAGACAAAACCCTCGCCGACAGGTTGGACAACTGGGTGGCACCGCTCTACGAGGGGGGGCGAGCCGCCTTGACTTTTCGTCCAAAACGCCTCGAAGACGGCTGGCACATTGACTTCCGTGAAACGATTGGACTGGAGCCCGGAAGGTGGAGGCTCCTCGGTCAGGCACTTGCCGTAG
This sequence comes from uncultured Lentisphaeraceae bacterium, assembly GCA_937892925.1. Lineage (GTDB taxonomy): Bacteria > Verrucomicrobiota > Kiritimatiellia > RFP12 > DVOR01 > Spyradenecus. Next base: position 11,604 of record CALBHX010000065.1, on the reverse strand, counting down.
CGCCAAGTCTCACCCTGCCCCAACCGTGGAGCGACGACCGTTTTCTCCAATTCCTGAAAGAAGCCGTCCCAACGCTCCGTGCAGCAGCTTTTACCGTTATCCTTCCACCAGCATTGGAAGAAACCGTCCCCCGCATCACCGAAACAGCCGTGGCGGTGGAAGGTCAAACCGTAAAACTTGTACGAACGGTTCGACTCGGCGATATTGAGCTCTCCGAAGCTGAAGCGCAGGCGCTTCTCGATGCCGGTAAATCGATCGTCTTTCTCCAAGATGCCTGGCGGTGCGTTGACTTGGCGGCACTTCAGCGAGCATTGGAGGCGCTTGGCCCCGCCGTGCTGCCCAAACACGCCGCGCTGCCCTTGCTTATGGCCGATGCGCTGCGTATCGCGCCCGATGCGCAGGACGTGCAGAACTTCCTGCGCGAAATGACGACCCCCCCAGCGGGAGAGCTACCTCTGCGCCAAATCCTCCGCCCCTATCAGGCGCAAGGCGTTTGTTGGCTCATGCAGGCCGCCACCCATGGGCTAGGCGTTTGTCTGGCCGATGACATGGGTCTGGGCAAAACATTGCAAACCATTGCCCTTCTTCTTTCCCGCCCCGGCCCCACACTCATCGTTGCCCCCCTCACTGTTTTACCCGTCTGGGAGCGAGAACTCGGCCGCTGGGCACCCGGCCTGCGCCTGTTACGGCATGAAGGCTCTGCCCGAGTTCTCCACGAGGGATTTTCCAAACTAGCCCAGGCCTCCGACATTACACTCACAGCCTATGGTTATCTCTGGCGCGATTATACCTCCCTTCGGCGTGTCCATTGGGCTAATCTGGTACTGGATGAAGCCCAGGCCATTAAAAACCCCGCCACCCGGCAAGCCCAAGCCGCTCGTTCCCTGCAAGCCAACTTCCGCCTCGCCCTCACCGGTACGCCCATTGAAAACCGCCTGGACGATCTGTGGAGCCTGTTGGACTTTCTCAACCCCGGACTCTTCGGTTTACGCCGTGCGTTTCTTGAACGTTACGCTGAGCCCGAACGCCTCCGCCACGCCGTTTCGCACTTTATTCTCCGCCGCCTTAAAAGCGACCCTGCCATTCTCTCCGAACTACCGCCCAAAATTCTGCAAGAACACTACGCCCCGCTCACACCCGCTCAAAGTGCCGCCTACGATCTGGCATTGGCCGACTACACCCGCGATGTTCACACGTACGAAAACGGCGAACGCACCGGAGCCGTTCTCGCGCTGCTCACCCGCCTCAAACAGATTTGTGATGGGCTTCTGCCGGAAGAGACGCCTGCTGCAGACATGATCGAGCATTCCGGTAAACTTTTAGTCCTTCTTCCTCTGCTTGATGAAATTCTTTCACGCGGTGAAAGCGTTCTCCTCTTCACCCAATTCGTCCGCCTAGGCGAATGGCTCCAAAGCCTGCTCTCCGAACGGCTTGGAAAACCAATCCCCTTTCTTCATGGTGGGCTCTCTCCCCAGCAGCGACGAGCTCAAATCGACACCTTCAATCAGGATGCCTCACCGCTGCCGTTCATTCTCTCCCTGCGGGCTGGCGCCTTCGGCCTCACCCTTACCAAAGCCAACCACGTCATCCACCTTGACCGCTGGTGGAACCCTGCCATTGAAAACCAGGCTACCGACCGTGCACACCGAATTGGCCAACATCGAACGGTCATTGTTCATCATCTTATTTGCCGCGGCACCCTTGAAGACGCCATCGACCGTATGTTGCGTGATAAACGTGCATTAGCTGACCAGATCGTTGCCCCCACTCCGGCCGCCCTGCTCGCTCGCCTTCCTTCCGACACGCTGCTCGGCCTTTTGCGCCGGACACCGCAAACCTGATCTCTATGTAACTTCATGTCGCCAGAAGCTTCGCGTTTCATTTTACCCCTATGGGATGTTACGCTCAATACCGAACAAAATTTAGGCTAGGCGGCGGGGCGGGTTCCCCACGAACCCGGGGTAGAATCAGAGCAAGGTCGGAGCAGGGGCTTTCAAAGCCTGCCAACGTGCCGAAAAGGCAGTATCATACCTGCGACGCCCCGCCCCGCCGAGTATTCTTTTCCTCGAAAAAAGTCTTGACAGGTCTCTGCTGAAAGGCGTATCATTCCCGCCGTTATGAGCAGCTGTATCTATTGCAAAGCGATGGGTCGATGGCTCTGGCGAGACTTCTCGCCGGAGCGCATTGCGTTGTGAGGACACGACAAAATCGATTTTGGCGATCCAGGTTTGCGAGATGGGTCGCCTTTTTGTTTGAGTGAACCGCGCGTCTCCGGGAAGAAGAAAACTTCCGGAGGCGCGTTTTGTTTTGATATAGGGTAAGCGATGAAGCAGACACTGACGTTTGAGGCTTTTGCGGAACGTGCAACAAAAGGGCACCCCATTCCGCTGACCGCGGAAACCTTGGCAGACCTTGAAACTCCGGTCAGCGCGTTGGCACGCGTGGCAGACCGTGAAGGAGTGTTCCTGCTGGAGAGCTGCGGACAAGGAGGAAAGTTCAGCCGCTATTCTTTCCTTGGATTTGCACCCCGCGGAATCTTTACAGTTGAGCAAGGCAAAGCATTTTTACAAGATGCCAGGGGACGCCGGGAACTGCCGTTCGAAAACACGCCAATGGATGCACTTAAACCCCTGTTAGGGGAAACGCCGGAGGCAGAGGATTTACCGCCATTTTTTGGCGGAGCCGTGGGCTATGTGGGCTATGAAATGGTCAATACCTTCGAGCAGTTGCCGGAGCCCAAAGCGCCCCGTTCCACACCGGATGCACTCTTCCTACTGGTGGATGATTTGTTGATTTTCGACAATCTCCGGCATACCCTGACCGCCGTGGCGGTGGTAGATCCCAAGCGTTACCCAACCCTCCGTGCGGCTTATGACGATGGTCTTGCCCGACTGAACGCGATCAAGGCACCCTTTTATCTCCCCCGGCCGCTTCTCCCTGCGCCGCAGCCGGAAACAGAGCCTCCGCGTCTGAAAAGCAATATGGATAAAGAGACTTTCTGTGCCATGGTAGATGCAGCCAAACAGGCCATCCGCGACGGTGAATGCATCCAGGTGGTGCTGTCGCAACGGTTTGAGGCAGATGTGAACGTGGAGCCGATCCAGCTTTACCGTGCGTTACGATCCGTAAATCCCTCACCTTATACCTTCTTCTTCAAGTCTGGCTCTCTCGTGCTGGTGGGGTCTTCTCCGGAAACCATGGTACGCCTGGAAAACGGGCAGAGCACGGTTCGCCCTATCGCAGGAACGCGAAAGCGCGGGCTGACCCCCTCGCAAGATCGTGCCGCCGCAGACGAGCTGCTCTCCGATACGAAGGAGCGGGCGGAACATCTGATGTTGGTGGATCTTGGACGTAATGACCTGGGGCGGACAGCCGTTCCAGGGAGTGTTCACGTGGAAGACTTCATGCATATTGAGCGCTATTCACATGTGATGCATCTGGTGAGCGATGTTCACGCCCTGCTGACCGAACCGTATGATGCGTTTGACCTGTTGCGGACAACATTCCCCGCAGGCACTCTAAGTGGGGCGCCAAAGGTGCGCGCCATGGAGCTGATTCATGAGCTGGAGCCAGGGCCGCGCGGCGTTTATGGCGGTGCGGTAGGTTATTTTTCCAACACCGGGAATATGGATTTGGCCATCACCATTCGTACGCTTCTGCTGCAGGATGGGCATCTGACCGTACAGGCCGGAGCCGGCATCGTGCATGACTCCGTCCCCGAAAAGGAGTATGAAGAGACACTCAACAAGGCTTCCGCCGTTTTCAATGCCATTCGATTGGCAACCAAAGGATTTGAGCTGCGTTAAACGGGCAAGGAGGCTGCTATGATTTTTGTTCTGGATAATTACGATTCCTTCACTTACAATCTGGTTCATTTGTTGTATGCGCTGGGCGCGGAGGTGATGATTCGCCGAAACCGGGAAATAACGCCGCAGGAGGTGCTGGCGCTGAACCCCGAAGGCATTCTGCTCTCCCCAGGCCCTTCCTCTCCGGAACGAGCGGGGATTCTATGTGATCTGGTTCGTGCGGGAGCGCAGGCTCGGCTTCCCATGTTTGGCGTCTGCCTGGGGCATCAGGCCATTGGCGCAGTGTTCGGTGCGCAGGTAGTTCATGCCAAACAGGTAATGCACGGAAAAATCTCCGAAGTAACACACGATGGGCGGGGTGTTTTCGCCGGCGTACCCAACCCTTTTCGTGCGGTTCGTTATCACTCGTTGGCGCTGGAGGCCGCCAGCCTGCCCGCTTGTCTTGAAGTTTCCGCCCAAACAGCAGATGGTGAAATTATGGGTATTCGCCACCGCGAGCTCCCTATTGAGGGCATCCAATACCACCCGGAATCCATTCTGACAGAAGCCGGGAAACTTCAACTCGCCAATTTTGTCAGGAGGTGCCGCCATGTTTAAGGCTGCATTTGAACGTGTCCTTGCACGGAAAGACCTAGATGCCGCCGCATTAACGAGTGTATTTGAGGAGTTTATCAGTGGGCAGGTAGACCCCATTCCGTTTGCAGGGTTCCTGATTGCATTACGGATGAAAGGCGTTGCGCGTACTGAGCTTACCGGCGCAGCTCGATTTCTTCTGCGCCATGCAGTAGCCATTGACACCGGCTTGTCCGAAACGGTGGACATGGTTGGCACCGGAGGAGATGGCGGAGCCAGTTTCAATATTTCCACCACGGCAGCCTTCATTGCCGCTGGAGCAGGTGTGCGCATGGCAAAACACGGGAACCGAGCCGTCAGCGGAAAATCCGGCGCAGCCGATGTTCTAGCCGCCTGCGGGTTCAATCTGGACTGTCCCCCAGCGCGAATGGAGCAAGCCATCACCCACATTGGCATTGGATTTCTCTTTGCCCAAAAACTGCACCCGGTCTTTGCAAAGGTCGGCCCCATCCGCCGCGCGCTCGGCACACGAACCCTCTTCAATCTACTGGGGCCTTTAATCAATCCAGCACATGCCTCAGCAGCCGTCATTGGCGTTTATGACGCCGCTTATACCGAACTCTTCGCCGGCACGCTGCACGATTTAGGAATGCGCCGGGCACTCATTGTCCATGGCCATGACGGCCTGGATGAACTGACGGTAACCACCGGGACGCGCGTCACCGAACTTGATGCCGAAGGGAACCTGCACACCTCAGACCTCTTCCCTGAGTTACTACTTGGCCAACGTTATCCCGCTTCGGATATTCGTGGCGGCTCCCCGGAGGAAAATGCCGCCATACTGAAAGCTATTCTAGAGGGAAAAGATCATTCCGGCGCACGTGCCATTGCAGCTCTTAATGCCGGCGCAGCCATTTATGTGGCCGGCAAGGCAGAAACACTCCGCGAAGGATATCTGCGCGCCTGCGAGAGTATTGATTCCGGAGCGGCGCTTGAGAAGCTCCGCGCTTTGGTGAGGTTCAGTCATGATGCCTAATATTCTCCAACAAATTATTGTTGAAAAGCGAATGACACTTGCGGCGGCCAAAGCCCATCGGCCGGTAATAGAGATAAAACGCCGGTGTGCTGACCTACCGCCCACGCACGGTTTCGCCGAAGCGTTGGAGAAACCGGGAATCCGCATCATTGCAGAGGCTAAACAGGCTTCGCCCTCAAAAGGACGAATTGTTAAAACGGGATTTCATGTTCCATCCATTGTACAGGCCTATGAAGCCGGAGGTGCAGCCGCCTGTTCCATCCTCACCGAAGAGCGTTTTTTCCTCGGTTCATTAGACTTTCTGCGGCAAGCACGCCAAATAACCAAACTACCTCTACTGCGCAAAGACTTCATCTTTGACGCCTATCAGATCTTTGAGGCGCGGGATGCTGGTGCGGATGCTGTTCTGCTGATCGCTGCCATGTTGGAAGATGCGCAGCTCGAAGATTTAGCCGCGCAGGCGAGTGTACTTGGACTAGACGTCTTGGGTGAAGCGCATATACAGGAAGAAGTGGCTCGGCTAGCAGCACTTGGAATCCGAATTATCGGCGTCAATGCCCGAGATCTTAAAACATTCCGCACAGATCTGTCCGCCGTTCGCACCCTATTGCGTGAGGTTCCGCCCACCAGCCTTGCCGTGGCTGAAAGCGCGATCTTCTCAAAAGCCGACATGCATGCTACCGGCGCCACCCGTTTTTTGATTGGAGAAGCACTCATGCGGAACCCTTCTCTATTGCCGGAGCTGCTCGCATGAAAGTAAAAATCTGTGGCATTACCACTCCGGAAGATCTTCTTCTGGCCGACCGCGCCGGGGCTGATTATGCCGGGATCGTGCTGGCCTCAGGATCTAAACGGCAGGTTTCGCTTGAACGTCTGCGCGAACTTGGCGCCGTTCCCGTTCGCCTCAAACGCGTGGGTGTTTTTGTTCGAGCAACACCGCGCCAAATTGCCCGCGCCATCCTACTCGGCCGTTTAACTGTTGTGCAGCTGTATGGCTGTTCTTTCCGGCAGGCAGGTATCGAAGTCTGGTACGCCACACCCGGAAAACATGCCCGGCATACCATTGTTCTAGACGCATACCCGGGGCTTGGCCGCGTGGGAGACTGGAATCACGCTGCACGTGTGGCCCGAACTCGGCGTATGGTTCTTTCCGGCGGATTAACACCGGACAATCTCGATGCCGCCATTCAGACCGTTCACCCTTGGTGTGTAGATGTCTCCAGCGGCACGGAAGCCTCTCCCGGTCACAAAGACCACCAAAAAGTTCTCGCATTTATTCGAAAGGCAAAATCATGAGCACTCACTACGGTATCTATGGGGGACAATATGTTCCAGAGACCCTGATGCCAACCCTCGCAGAAATTGACGCCGCATTTCGCGATGCGCTTCAGGATCCCGCGTTTCTTCTTGCCTACCAAAACCTGATGCACGATTACGTTGGGCGAGAATCTCCGCTCTATTTAGCCAAACGCCTAACCGCAGCCCTCGGAGGCGCACAAATCTATTTGAAACGTGAAGACCTCAACCATACCGGCGCACATAAAATCAATAACGTTATCGGACAAGTCTTACTTGCTAAACGAATGGGGAAAACGCGGCTCATCGCCGAAACCGGCGCCGGAATGCACGGCGTGGCCACGGCCACCGCCGCCGCCCTCTTTGGATTGCCTTGCGAAGTCTACATGGGAGCACTCGATGTGCAGCGGCAAGCGCCAAACGTAGATCGGATGCAGGCACTCGGAGCCACCGTTATTGCCGTAAAGTCCGGCTCACAGACCCTGAAAGATGCCATGAACGAAGCCATTCGTGACTGGGCGGCCACCGCCGAGCACACGTTCTACGTTATCGGAACCGTTGCCGGCCCGGCACCCTATCCTGAAATGGTTCGGGAGTTTCAGTCTATCATTGGCCGAGAAGCCCGTAAACAATGCCTTGATAAAACCGGACGCCTGCCCGATGAAGTCATTGCTTGCGTGGGTGGAGGCTCCAACGCTATGGGAATCTTTGCCGGGTTTCTAGACGATACCAACGTTCGCCTGACAGGCGTTGAAGCCGGAGGGTGCGGAATTGCATCTGGTAAACATGCTGCCAGCATCAACGGTGGAAGCGTTGGCGTTCTACATGGATGCAAAACGAAACTACTCCAGACCTCTGACGGGCAGGTTATCGAAGCCTATTCTGCCTCCGCCGGATTGGATTATCCAGGCGTTGGCCCCGAACATTGCTTCCTGGCCGATCTCGGACGAGTCCGTTATGCCGTCTGCAATGATGAGGCCGCCATTCACGCATTTGACACACTCTGTCGTTATGAGGGTATCATTCCTGCGCTGGAAAGCTCGCACGCTCTGGCTGAGGCCATTCGTATTGCCCCAACGCTGCCGCACGAGGCCATCCTCATCGTCAATCTTTCCGGCCGAGGAGACAAAGATATGGGTAACGTCGCCTCTTGGAAAATAGCTCACCCCGCCTATCATTACGAAGGAATCCGTAAATGAACCGTCTGCAACGTGCTTTTTCGCTGGCCAATGCCCAGCACCGCCCGGCCCGCGTGCTTTTCATGCCCTGTGGTTTCCCCTCGCCAGAAGCCAGTGAAGCGGTCATGAATACGCTTATCGAGGAAGGCGCCGACATCCTTGAACTCGGCGTCCCCTTTTCTGACCCCATTGCAGATGGTGCCGTTATTCAAGCTGCCAGCCAGCAGGCACTAAAAGCCGGCGCCTCCCTGCGAAAGACACTGACTCTCGCTGCCAATCTCCGCGCCAAGCACCCAAACACGGGTCTCATCCTCTTCTCCTATTACAATCCGCTCATGGCCTACGGATTTAAGACGCTTTGCCAAGACGTCGCAAACGCCGGGATCGATGGACTCCTAGTCGTTGACGTCCCCTACGAAGAACAGAATGAAATTCGACCAACGATCGAAGCAGCCGGGCTCTCCTGGATTCCGCTCGTTTCTCCAGCCACTACCCTTACGCGCGCTCAGCGTTTAATTCAGGGGTGCAATGGCTTCGTCTACGTAATCACCGTACGCGGCATTACCGGTGAGCGCAAAACCCTGCCTCCTGAACTAACCGACCGACTGGACGCACTGCGTGCCATTACGCCTCTGCCGCTGGCAGCCGGCTTCGGTATTTCCGATTATGCCACCGCCCAACACATCGGTCAACACGCCCAGGGCATCGTTGTCGGCTCTGCGGCCGTCCACGCGCTTCAATCCGGCGGATTGGACGGTCTCCGTCAATTCATGCGCGCTCTTTGCGGAAAAGCCTAACGGCATATTCGAGTGAAGCCCTACCTGAATAGACGGCGCGGCACTGCGCTTAAAGCGGCGCCGCGCCATCTATGACGACTCAACCGCCTAGAAGAGGCTCAACTGCAAATCTTCCTCTTCCGGCTCCATCACCGCCATGCGATGCCGCTTGGGAACTTCCGAGCCTGTTGGTTTCTGCCCCTCTAGCCCAGCCAGAATCACATTCGCGCGCGTAATCACCTCCGCCGGAAGCCCAGCCAAACGCGCCACGTGAATACCATAACTCTTATCCGCCGCACCGGGAATTATCCGCCGCAAGAACACAATCGAATCACCCTGCTCTCGCACTTGAACCGTATAGTTTTGCACTCCCGGAAGGATCTCCGCAAGCTGCGTCAACTCGTGGTAATGCGTGGCAAACAATGTTCTTGCCTTCCGTGCTGGCGTATTGTGCAAAAACTCCACCACACTCCAAGCAATAGAAATCCCATCAAACGTAGAAGTTCCCCGTCCAATTTCATCGAGCACAATCAGCGACCGCGGTGTTGCATTATTCAAAATATTCGCTGTTTCCTGCATTTCAACCATAAAGGTAGAGCGCCCACGCGCCAGATCATCCCCTGCCCCCACACGCGTGAACACGCGATCTATCAACCCAATACGCATCTCATCCGCCGGCACATAACTGCCCACATGCGCCATGATCGCCAGGATGGCTACCTGACGAATATAGGTTGATTTACCAGCCATATTCGGCCCAGTAATCAAGAGTATCTGCCGCGTATCGCCGTTTACCCACGTATCGTTTGGGACAAATCGTTCTGCGCCAGGCTGCAACTCCACAATCGGATGACGCCCGTTACGCACCATCAGTTCCTTCGAATCATCCACCAGCGGGCGCACATAATCCAACGCCAACGCCCGATCCGCAAACCCCTGCACCACATCCAGTCTCGCCAACGCCGCAGCCGTCTCCTGAAGCGTGGCAAGTGCCGCACATACCTTCTCACGCAACCGCTGGAAAAGCTCATACTCCAATGCATTTGCCTTTTCCTGTGCGCCGAAAATCCGGCTTTCATAAGTTTTCAGCTCCGGCGTAACAAAGCGTTCTGCATTCGCCACTGTCTGTCGGCGCGTGTACGACTCCGGCACGTGTGCCAGCTGCCCCTTGCTCACCTCAATATAGAAACCAAACACATTGTTGTGGCGCACACGCAGCGTCCGAATTCCAGTCAATTCCTGCTGTTCTGCTTGATAACGTGCAATCCAGCTATGCCCCTCCTGCGCTGCCGCATGAAACGCATCTAACTCCGCCGAGTATCCCGCACGAATCAGCCCCCCCTCGCGGATTGTCAACGGAGGATCCTCTACCAACGCCGCCGTCAATTCCGCCGTCAATTCCGGTAAGGCATGCAGGGATTCTCGTATCGACTTCAGAAATGGCGCCCTTACCGCATCCAACAAACCTCTCACCCGAGGTACTTGCACCAGAGAATCTGTCAATGCCCGCAGATCCCGACCATTTCCAGAGCCTCCTGAAAGCCGAGTCATCACTCGCTCCATGTCATGCGTCTCGCCCAACAACGTGCGAAGTTCTGAAAGCCCTCGGCGATCCGCCATCCACTCAGCCACCGCCTCCTGCCGCGCGAATATCTCCTCCTGCCGCCGAAGCGGTGAACGGATCCACCCGCGCAGCAACCGCTTCCCCATCGGCGTACGTGTACCGTCAAGAACCCCTAACAACGTTTCAGGCTCCGGCCGCCCTCCAGGCACCGGCAACAAATCCAAATTCCGGCACGTACACTCATCCAACGCCACATATGCTCCGCACTGACGCACCTGAATACCTCGAATATGCCCCACCTCCCGGCGCAATTCCTGGCGCACATAATGCAATAATGCTCCGGCGGCGCGCACCCACAACGGGCGCTCTCCAGTTCCGCAAAAACCTTCCAGCGAATGCACACGAAAATGCCGCTTCAACGTATCTTCCGCCTGATCGGCCATAAATCGCCACGCATCCGTTTGCGTAATCACGCCAGCCACCCCATGCGCCAACACCGGCATCAGCAGCTCCGCCTGATCCTCCGACACCAGCGTTTCACTCGGGGCTATTCGCCGAAGCGCCTCCAATGCTCCCGCCTCATCCTGCACCTCCTCAACTGAAAACTCCCCCGTTGAAAGCTCCAACACCGCAAGGCCATATCCCGCCTTTTTTCCCACGAACACAGAAGCCAAGTAATTGGAAGCCTCCGCATTCAGAATCCCCTCTTCCGTCACCGTTCCAGGCGAAACAACCCGCGTAATCTCACGCCGCACCAACCCCTTCGCCGTCTTGGGATCCTCCGTCTGTTCACACACCGCAACCTTCAAACCCGCACGAATAGCTTTAGCCAAATAATTATCCACTGCATGGTAAGGCACACCGCACATCGGCACACCCGCCCGCTTAGTAATCGCAACCCCCAAAATCGGCGCGGCTCGATGCGCATCTTCAAAAAACATCTCATAAAAGTCGCCCATACGAAAGAACAGAATGGTGTCATCATCCAGCTCCTCCTTCGTCCGGCGATACTGCCGCATCATTGGCGTCAAGCCATCCGTTTCCTTTGCCATAATTCGGTATTATATCGAAAGTCACACACCTTCGTCTGAACTTCCCCACGCGTAAACACCAAACATGCGACACACCCTACGAAGCCGTTGTGTACGGAACACCCAAGACAACTGGATCTCTTCCCAAACACCCATACTTTAGACGTAAAGTTATACGAACTTACCAAACGCTCCAAAGTCTACGTCAAAAAGCATCATGGCACCCTCCTCACATACCCGGCTTCCTTTTATCTTCTTGTAGAAAACACGCCGTCCCAGGCGGTCAAAACCCATGGTTACCACCCTCTCCCCCTGCGTCCAACGAACGGGGCGGTTCTCCGCAT
>CALBHX010000064.1 GCA_937892925.1 uncultured Lentisphaeraceae bacterium | reverse complement strand
GTTTTCTCAAATTAACAACAACCGAAGCTGTCATAGACCGTGTAACATTGGTGGTGAGGTTGTTGACAACTTTTTCTCCATATTTTTTCACCGACGAAACGAATAAAGGTTGTTTATAGACTTATATAAAAAATTGTAAATTTAATTTTGTACATAAAAGAGTAGAAGTGGATATTCGCTTAATATGTTACGTCGCATAACCTACATTATGTATTTTTTTATGTAAAACTGTATAATAGTAATGGTCGTCTCTGATATTTACTATGACTACGATACATGAAAACAATAAGACTAATCTCGACCGTATCTTTTAACACTGGTATTTCTTAAATGTAATAAATGTAACCTTCCTAAACCAAACTTAAAGCATCGATGTTGTTCAAATGGACAAGTACTTATAAACTTAATTTTAAAAATTGTATTGTATAGAAAATAGTATGTAACAATTGTCCCGTCAGAGGAAACAGGTTAATTTGTCTGCGACTTTCTACTTGGATCGGGATGCATTAACCTAAAACTTGGGCGGGTGTTTTTTGAATCAATACCGTAAACTTCGCAACTGAGAACTATCCTTCTCACCCTAAACGAGATATATACCCCTACCCTTCAGATACAAAGTCAAAGAAATGTTATGGGAAAATAGCAGTCTTCATTTTTCCGGTTTTCTTGTTTTGACCTGTCGGAAGCGGCGGGGGTTTGCTATGCTATTACTTATGAAAGTTCTTGTTATTGGTAACGGCGGGCGGGAGCACGCCATTATTTGGAAATTAGCACAGGATCGGTGCACACCTGAGTTATTCTGTGCGCCCGGGAATGCCGGCACAGCAACATTGGCGACGAATCTGCCTATCGCGGCCGAAGATATTCCAGCTTTAGTAACGTGGGCAAAGATAAATCGCCCGGATTTGACCGTTGTTGGACCTGAAGCTCCCCTCTGTGCAGGTTTAACAGATGCTTTGGAGGCTGAGGGGTTGCGTGTTTTTGGCCCATGTCGGGCGGCAGCGGCGCTGGAAGGTAGCAAGGCGTTTTCCAAAGAAGTGATGGACGCTGCCGGTGTACCAACGGCTCGGTTTCATACGTACACGGATTCAGCAAAAGCGATCGCTGGGCTGGAAGAGTTCGGCCTTCCAGTTGTTATCAAGGCTGATGGCCTTGCGGCAGGAAAGGGTGTTATTATCGCCAAGACACGGAAAGAGGCGGAGTCGGCGCTTCATGACATACTTGATAAAAGGCGTTTTGGTCAAGCCGGAACGGAAGTGGTAGTGGAGTCTTTTTTGGAGGGTGAAGAGGCTTCTGTTTTTGCCCTTTGTGATGGTGAACACGTTGTGCTATTGCCTGCAGCACAGGATCACAAGCGTATATTTGATAACGACGAGGGACCGAATACTGGTGGTATGGGGGCTTATACGCCGGCGCCGGTAGCTACGCATGAAGTGATGCTGTTTACCAAGGAGAAAATTGTACTACCCGTATTGCAGGAACTGAAACGACGTGGAATTGTTTATCGTGGCGTATTGTTCTGTGGGTTGATGATCCGCGGAAAAGATGTTCAAGTTCTAGAGTTTAATTGTCGGTTTGGCGATCCTGAAACAGAAGTGGTGCTTCCAAGTATTGCTTCAGATTTAGTGCCTATTTTTTCTGCGTGTGTGGATGGTACTCTGCATGATGAATTAGTGCAGTTGCGTACGGAATCTGCGACAACGATTGTCATGGCCGCCCCAGGATATCCAGGGAGTTACCCTAAGGGGCTTGAGATCTCTGGAGTGACTGAAGCTGAGGCCGCAGGATGTCATGTATTCCATGCTGGAACGGCTTTACGCGATGGGCGTGTAGTGACGGCAGGAGGGCGCGTGCTCACTGTAACGGCTTTCGGAAAAGATTTACGCGAAGCTGTGACTAAGGCCTATGAAGGTGTAAATCAGATTCATTTTGAAGGCGCCCATTATCGTCATGATATTGCAGCGAAAGCATTTAAGTATCTCTAAGAGCCTTATATGTGCGTCCGAACGGCATAACACTCGAAAGGAAGTTTTATGATGGAAGAAAAACAAGCAGTAGTCGGCCTGATCATGGGAAGCGATTCGGATTGGAGCACCATGCAGCGCTGTGTGGCCGTATTGAAAATGTTTGATATCCCTTTTGAGGCGCACATCATGAGTGCGCATCGTACACCTGCGCGGGCAGCGGATTATGCTGCCGAAGCAGAAAAACGTGGATTACAAGTATTGATCTGTGCTGCGGGATTAGCCGCGCACCTGGCAGGAGTGATCGCTGGGCATACCATCTTGCCAGTGATTGGTGTGCCAATGAAAGGTGGTGCGCTGGACGGACTTGATGCCTTACTCGCAACAGTACAAATGCCTGGAGGTATCCCTGTAGCAACAGTGGCTTTGGGTAACGCAGGCGCTACCAATGCCGGGATGTTGGCTGCTCAGATTCTGGCAATTTCCAATTTTGAACTTCGCCAACGTTTACATAACTATAAGGTGAGTATGGCTGAAAAAGTAGCTGAAGCAGATATGCGCCTACAGGAGATGCTCTAACATGTTCAGGCTGGCGTTACTCTGTTACGTGATAACTTATGCGTTCGGTATCACTAAAGCACTGACGTTCAGCAATGCTTATCTCTCGCCGCGTACTTTAGAACGTGCGATTCGTAGACAGACACAATACATCATTTTACACACGACTGAGGCCGAAGCCAGATCATCTTTGCGTAAACTTAGCAGTAACGGTGAAGCTCATTATTGTGTTGACCGAGATGGAAGAGTTTACCGTATTGTTAACCGAGATCGTGTGGCTTATCACTGCGGTACAAGTATGTGGAACGGCATACGGAATCTCGATGATATTTCCATTGGTATTGAAGTCGTAGGCTACCATGATCGAGCATTGACGGCGACACAGTACAGAACGCTACGGGAGTTGATTCTCGTCTTACAGAAACTCTACGGAGTGAAAGATGCGAATGTTATGCCGCATGCACAAGTGGCTTATGGTACCCCGAACCGATGGCACCCAAAAAGCCATCGCGGAAGAAAACGGTGTGGTATGGGATATGCCACACCGGAAGTACGTGACTTGTTGGGGCTAAAAGAACGGTGGTTGATAGATCCGGATGTTCGAGCACGACGATTGGTCATTGGAGATACATTTCTTGCTAAGGTGCTTTATGGTGGTAAAGGCTCGTTGCCTTATCGTCTGCCTAGAACGGTAAAAATACCTGCTAAGAAATCACAATCAGCCCCCCAGAGCCTTGCCACTTCAACGCATAAAACGTTAACGCGAACCTTTGGAAGAGCTTTATCTCATAAGACTACACGTGAATATATTATTCGAAAAGGGTATTCTGCTTGGGATATTGCCCGTGATGCTTATAATTCTGCCTCCACTCTCTATATTTTTCCGGATGGGAAACGACTCTCAGGTGACAAAATTAATAATTGGGATACGCTAGCTGTCGGTACACGGGTTATTCTTGGCGACGCCGAAGATTCCGGTTCACCGCTTCAAACACTTGCTGTCGGGCAACATCCACGTCAACTAATTGGTGAAGCCATTCACGGTAAAGACACCTGGTATATTCGGCCGACTGGTGGACGTGTGCAAGGTTCGCGATTAAATGATCGCCAACTAACAACGTTGCCGCCTGGAACCAAAATTCTCGTTGGATACACCATGGGGGGCCCTGTTACCAGCCGCCGTCTGCCATCGCATATTTGTCCTACACGATGGGACGCACCAGATACATTCTATCTGATTCCTGGACGAGAGTTACAACCAGCAGGGAAAATGGACATGCGCCGTGTCCCCTCGGGAACTTATATATTTTATCGACACTAAGGAGCCTTTGTATGATCTCGCGGTTAATAACCCTAATCTTAAGTTTCACGCCTGTTGTTTTTTTCGCCGCAGAACTCTCAGTAATCGGATGGGGCGTCGTTACAACGCCTGAACCAACGGTTTATGATAAAAAAGGAAATCGTGTAGCGACGTTAAAAGGTGGTGAATTGTTCAATGTACTTAAGTCTATTTCCGCTAATAAAGCGCCGGCTTATTACATTGAGGTAAACCGTGGAACAAAAAAACCACGTTGTGTGCTTTCGGGCACAGACTGTAAGGTTTTCCTGGAACTCCCAGAGTCAGATAATGCAACGACTACAACTGAAATCAAACAGTTGCAAAAGCTTCTCGCTGATTATTACACCACACTTACGTTGCGTACAAAGCTCTATGAACGCGCCCGCGAACAACATTTGAGCGCCTCCCCAACCAAGCGATTACGCATCCTCAAGGCTGAATTGGCACAAGTTCCGGCGAAAGATCGTGCCTATGCAACCGCTATGGAAAAAGCTGCTGGAGATGCCGAACGGTTGAGGTATCGCGACCTGCGTAAAGAATTGCGATATCGTACTACTGGCATTCAGCAGGAGATCCAACGACTAGAGGCCGAAGTTGTCGCATGGGAAAAATCACATCCCTTCGATGAGCAAGCCGTTCGACAAAAACCTGTATGGAAGCGATTAACCGCCCAATTGCGTGAGATGGAGTCCGTTCTTGTGATTCTTGCAGGTATTCAACCGGCAGCAGATTGAAGACGTTGTATGAAAAGTATCTCGGTCAATCAAGTGCTACCTGTTTGCTCTATTGGTTACAATTCTCGCTTGACCTTCCGGGCTCTAAGGCGTTATACTACATCCCCAGTTCCATTCGGTACGAATGGACGATGAAGGAATACCACTATGGCAAAGATCAAATTCGCCGATGTTGAGGAAAACATCACTACGCGCAAGGAGTTTACCTTGGCAAAGGCTCAAAAAGTGCTGAAGAACGAAATAGTTGCCGTTCTCGGTTATGGCGTCCAAGGGCCTGCGCAGTCGCTCAACATGCGTGATAATGGGATCAACGTAATCGTCGGTCAACGTAAGAGCGATAAGCCAAACAGCTCGTGGCAGCGTGCTATCAAGGATGGATGGAAACCTGGTGAGACCCTGTTTGATATTGAAGAAGCTGCCAAGCGCGGTACAATCGTCATGATGTTGACCTCTGATGCCTCCATTAAGCCTGTTTGGAAGCAGATTAAAAAGTATATGACGCCTGGGAAGGCGCTTTATTTTTCTCATGGATTTGGGTATCAGTATCGGGATTTGACTGGTGTTGAAGCCCCCGATGGGGTAGATGTTATTATGGTTGCGCCCAAGGGATCCGGTACGTCTGTTCGTCGCAACTTTCTTAACGGCGTTGGAATTAATAGTTCCTATGCCGTAGAGGTGGATGCCACCGGTAAAGCTATGGATCGGACGTTGGCACTTGGTATTGCTGTTGGTTCTGGATATCTCTTCCCGACGACGTTCGAGCGTGAGGTGACGTCTGACCTTGTTGGTGAACGTGGCACGCTAATGGGATGTTTGCAAGGAATTCTTGCTGCGCAATATTCAACCCTCCGTAAACATGGGCATTCACCTTCTGAAGCGTTTAACGAAACGGTTGAAGAGCTTACACAGTCGCTTATCCGCTTGGTTGACGAAAAAGGGATGGACTGGATGTATTCAAACTGCTCGGCAACAGCTCAACATGGCGCTTTAAAGTGGGCGCCGGAATTCGAAAAAGCAACCAAGCCTGTTTTTGAGCGTCTCTATAAATCTGTGGCTGACAAGACTGAAGCCAAAGCTGTGATCCGTGATTGCGGCCGCAAGGATTATAAAGAACGCTTGGAAGCTAAGCTTGACAAGATCCGCAATAGTGAGTTGTGGCGTGCTGGTGCAGCCGTACGTTCTCTCCGTCCGCATGAAGCGGCAAAAGCGAATGCTGCTACCGCTGCTGGTGTCGGTGGACGTGGGTCCAACTAATCTCAGCACACATCGACATTCTACTTCACACGAGCCGGACTTTCGAGTGCGGCTCGTGTGTTATAATACAACCATGAATAGTTCTTTCCCGACCCTTCGTTTACGTAGAATGCGGCGAACCGCTGGCATTCGAGCCATGTTTGATCTTGACATACCAGGGCCAGCCAAGTGGTGTTGGCCTATGTTCGTTATTCCTGGAATAGGGAAGAAAGAGGAGATTGCCTCCATGCCAGGGCAATTCCGTTGGAGTGTAGATCGAGTAGCTAAAGCAGTTGAGCCTGTGGTACGACAAGGTGTAGGAGCAGTCCTTCTTTTTGGTCAAACCGATCAACCCAAGGATAATGATGGCTCTGCAGCTTGGGATGATAATGCACCGGTACAACAAGCTGTACGAGTTTTGAAAAGTGCATTTCCAGAATTGACAGTAATAACGGATGTCTGTCTGTGCGCTTATACGCATCACGGACATTGTGCGCCGTTGCATTCGGATGGATCTCTCGATAATGATGCCGGTTGTACTTGTCTAGCAAAAGTTGCACTTTCGCATGTTGCTGCAGGAGCAGACGTTGTGGCGCCATCTGCCATGATGGATGGACAGATTGCAACAATTCGTAAGGCGCTGATAAAAAACGGTTATGAAGATACGTTGTTAATGGCCTACTCGACCAAATTTGCTTCGGCTTGTTATGGCCCGTTTCGCGATGCTGAAAACAGTGCCCCTATAACTATTCCAGGAATGCCAACAGATCGACAAGGATATCAAGCATCTTTTCGGAATCCTCGTAATGCGTTATTAGAATCTGTTCTGGATGAACAAGAGGGTGCCGATATTCTAATGGTAAAACCTGCTCTTTTCTATTTGGATATGATCCAACGTGTACGTGACAACACTTTGCTCCCGGTCGCGGCTTATAACGTCAGTGGCGAGTACGCGATGTTGATTGCCACCGCACAGAACGGGTGGGGAAACCTAGGTGATTTAGTTCGTGAAAGTACGGTTGCGATCGTTCGCTCCGGAGCAGATTTGATTATCTCTTATTGGGCTTCGCGTTATAACGAGTTTTTCTGTTTATGATACAAACGATTGAAGCCTTTTTGGATGCCATGTCTTACGTTCGTGGGTTGGTCCCCTTGACGTTGAAGTCATATCGTTCAGATCTATTGATGCTTGCAGACTTTTTAAAGGAGCATGGCCGCGATCAATGGTCTATTGTCCGGAGTGAAGATTTGGTGGCCTATTTTGCATCATTGTGTGCACGTGGATATGCGGAACACTCACGCCTCCGTTATCTTGCGGCCATTCGGACATTCTTTTCATGGTTGCTTGAAGAGGAAATCATCTCCGCCACACCAGTTGATGCCCTACCCGTTGGAATTCGTCCCCAACGCCTTCCCAATACATTGCCTGAACGCCTATTAAATAATCTCATTGAAGCTGTTGATGGAGTCTCTTTAGAAGAGGTACGAGATCGAGCAGTTCTGGAGCTGCTTTATGGCTGTGGATTGCGTCGTGAAGAACTTCGTGCACTGAATTTAGATTCATTAGATTTGAAAACCAAACACATCCGAATTCACGGAAAAGGTCGGAAAGAACGTATTATTCCATTTGGTAATTGTGCAAAGATCGCTCTTGTTCAATATCTAAACGAGCGGAAAAACTTTTGCGGTACATTGACTGATATTACCAAGTCAGCGGTATTATTATCCAAACAGGCACCCTTGTTTCTTTCAAAAAAAGGGCGCCGCATTACACAGATGCAAATATCCCAAATCGTCCGATCGCGGATTCGATGTTTTTTGCCTGCCGGAACAAACGTAACTCCACATACCCTGCGCCATGCTTTTGCTACACACTTATTGAATCACGGAGCATCGTTACTCGATATACGAGATCTTTTGGGACATACCTCCATTACTACCACACAAATCTATACACACGTTTCTACCGATCAACTACAAAAGACGTTTAAACACTGTTTCCCTCGTCAATGATGTTTCCGCCACTTTTTCATTTTATTTTCCTCGTAGCACTTTTTAGTTGTCTCATCTTTTCCCTTTGCTTCCAAACCCATGGAAAACGATGGGGGGTTAGTCTATTGTTTGCTCTTCTTTTCGTTGGAATATTGTTTCACCAAGCATGTTGGCAACTTAGTGGTTTTGGTTCATTAGGATTCCAAAAATTTCAGCGGCGTTACGATGTACGACCCCAAACATGTGAGCGAACTATTTCTAGTCGCGGACGATTGCTCGATCGACATGGCTCGGTTTTATCACAAGCATTACCTGGCAAACGCTGGGGACATGAGGCTTCTTTGGGTGAAGCCGGACTGCAAACAATAGGATACGTATCTGGAGAGTATGGGCTCAGCGGCCTTCTCCGCGTCTTTGATGCCAGACTTTGCGGTATTCCACCAACAGATTTTTCACGACGTTTATTAAAACGCGCTGTACCGGAGGATATTCGACTTACGTTAGACAGTAACCTACAGAGAAAAGCCTTTAATGCTTTGAATGGGCGCAGTGGAGCTGTTGTTGCGCTGGATCCAACCACAGGTGAGATTCTAGTTCTTGTTTCATCCCCATCTACCACGGAAACAATGCTCAAAGAGGCGCTACGCGACCATCAGCGAACGCCACTTTTAAATCGTGCTATCCACGGTCGTTATCCTCCTGGATCCGTGTTTAAGATATTCACGGCTGCTCTCGCATTGGAGAATCACAAAGCTGGAGTCTATGTCTGCCCTCGCAACGGATGGGCACCTGCACCTTCTACAAAACCTATTCGTGATACACACCCATGCCCTATCAACCGCCCTAACCTTGCACTTCGCCAGGCATTCGCCGAAAGTTCAAATATCTGGTTTGCAAAAGCGGCAATAGCCTGTTCCTGGCCTGTTTTTCAATCCGTTGCCAATCGTTGTTGGCTTAATCGTGCCTTGCCGCTTGCTGTCTGTGGAGAGCGAGCCTTTACTTCTGTAGCCGGTGTAATTCCAGATTTGTCTCCCTATCCTCGGCGTGTGGCGTATCTTGGTTTTGGTCAAGGCGACCTATTGCTCACGCCACTTCATGTTGCCATGCTAACTGCTTCTATAGCCAATAACGGCATTATGGTTTCTCCACACCTAGAACAGAACATACAAACCGAAAAACATCAATTTTGGAGCCCAACAGTCGCAAAACGTGTACGTGACCTAATGTGCGCATCCGTCTCGGAGGGGACATCAAAAGGGATTGCGTTGCCAGGACTTTCGATTGGAGGTAAAACTGGAACTGCCGAAACAACAGGTAGAGATCATGCATGGTTTACCTGTTTTGCCCCTGTGGATCATCCCAAAATTGTCATAACGGTACTTATTGAACATGGCGGTTTTGGTGCAGTAGCTGCACTTCCAATCGCTAGGGAACTTCTCAGAGAATGGCGAAAAACAACTTCACCTTCCACTCTATCACCTCAAATTTAGTGTTACGCCTTCAAAAATACGATGAACATCCAACCGTAAGTTCCACTGTCAAACATTCGATACAAGTCTATTTAAAAGAAGTCAGAGTGTTTCTTCGAAAATCAATTTAACGAAGAATTATAACGTTTATTTACACAAAAATCTGTTTTGCTAATGTACATCAATATAGTTCTAAAATACCTATATGTAGCATAAATTAACTATCAGGACTACACTTCATACATTTTATCAAACACCTGTAAATACATATAATAGTCACCGTCCACCAATATCCCTCATTCAACGCTTCCTCTATTCTTTCTTCAGGGGTCTCAATGTCAATATCTGTTTCTACACGCATTAACCACGTTTACAAACGATAAATAACACCCATAAAAATGTGTGCGAGGCTTTAAAACCTCGCACACATTTCACGGAAAGTACTACGTATACACTACGTTTTACTTATTGAGTGCCTCCGTAATTTCAGTAAGTTTAGCTGTGAGCTCAGCAGGAATACGATCTCCGAACTTTGTCCACGATTCCTTTACTCCAGCGACTTCCTTTTTCCATCCTTCGATGTCAACTGTTAACAGCTCGTGAAGTGTCTCGGGTAGTCTCACACCCAGACAAATCGATCGCATCATCTGTTGGCATGATACCAATCGGGGTTGCTTTGGTTTTAGCCGTACCTTCAATCGCCTCGCATACCCATTTGAGTACACGAGAATTATCACCAAAACCTGGCCACATGAAATGCCCATCGGCATCCTTACGGAACCAGTTCACAAAGAAGACCTTCGGGAGTTTGTCTGTGGCTACTTTCTTACCCATCTCAAGCCAATGCCCAAAGTAATCGGCCATGTTATACCCACAGAATGGCAACATCGCGAAAGGATCACGGCGAACTTGACCGATCTGATCAGAGATCACAGCAGCAGTTACCTCCGAACCCGCAGCAGACCCCATATAGACACCGTGTGCCCAGTCTGTAGCCATGTTAACTAACGGGATCGTGGAAGGCCGACGGCCTCCAAAGAGGATGGCATCAACCGGTACACCTTCTGGAGCTTCCCACTCCTTGGCGATTACAGGGCATTGTTCGGCAGGTGCGGTAAAACGAGAATTGGGGTGCGCAGCTTTAATAAACTCCCCAGTGCCGTCAGGGTTGGCGACCATCTTATTGGGTTTTTCTTTAGATGCGTAGCAATCGTTCCCCTTCCAATCAATACCGTGCTTCGGAGCGGGTACACCCATATCTTCCCACCACACGTCACCGTCATCCGTAAGTACCACATTCGTGAAAATCGTATTCTTTTCACAAGCGTGAAGTGCGTTAGGGTTGGAAATTTTGGAAGTTCCAGGCGCAACGCCAAAGAAGCCATTTTCAGGGTTAATAGCGTGTAACTTACCAGTTGTCTTATTTACATGAATCCAAGCGATATCATCGCCACAGGTTTCAACCTTCCAACCGGGAAGTGTGGGAAGCATCATGGCGAGGTTGGTCTTACCGCAAGCTGATGGGAAAGCTGCCGTAATGAAATAACTCTTTTGTTCTGGACTGGTTAATTTCAGAATAAGCATATGCTCTGCCATCCAGCCTTCTTTGCGAGCGAGCACCGAAGCAATGCGTAATGCGAAACACTTTTTACCCAAAAGCGCATTGCCACCGTAACCCGAACCAAATGACCAGATGGCCTCTTCACCAGGATCCGTAAACTGAGTAATGTACTTCTTTTCCATTGGTGCACAGGGCCAAGCCACATCTTTCTGGCCTGGTTCAAGCGGGGCTCCCACGGAATGATAACACTTAATATATTCAGCACCATTGTTAATCAGCTTAAGTGCAGCATCCCCCATACGCGTCATGATACGCATATTGCAAACTACATAGGGTGAATCCGTTAATTCAACACCAAGCTTGGAGAGCGGGGAGCCGATAGGCCCCATAGAAAACGGAACAACATAGAGCGTACGCCCTTTCATGCACCCCTTGTAAAGCTCCCACATGATCTTTTTCATCTCAACCGGATCCATCCAATTATTGGTCGGGCCGGCATTTTGCTGATCCTTGCAGCAAATGTACGTACGCTTCTCAACGCGCGCGACATCGGATTCATGTGAACGAACAAGATAGCATCCCGGACGTTTCTTTTCGTCAAGTTTGATCCACGCTCCACGAGCGACTTCGGCGGCAGCAAGCGCATCAAATTCAGCCTGCGAACCATCGCAAACGACAATTTTATCAGGGGTGGCGTGATCGGCGAACTCCTTAACCCAGGCCTTCAACTCCGGATTGGTGATCTTCTCAAGGGCACAGCAGCAGCTCATGGTTGCTCCTTAGGTTTATCGTGAAACCGTTAAAGGCTTGGCCGCGCACCCGCGCTTCCGCCTTTTTCGGTATGAAACGGGCTTATTGTAGCGCAGATGAGGGTTCTCATGCAACCACCCCTACCCTGTCATTAAAAAGTGAAATATACAACAAAAGCGTATTGAACATCTTGCTTGTGTTGTCAACCCAATACGGCATTTCACATGGCATAGTCTCGTATCTGTTAAATCGCTGCATCATGAATAATGGGAATATGTATGATCATTGATCTTCTCTACTGGTTTAATACAAATGTAGGATATATCGTAGAAATATTTCTGGTTACTACATGTCATCTCATTTATTTCCCTACGGATAAAAGTTATTATCGAAACGGTTACAATCGTGCATCGACTATATTTGTCGTTTTGACAATTATCTTAAACATAGAGGGTAAACCTTTTCTATTCGAATGATGTATCAGTTTTATATATTTACGATTATAATATTCCTCCTACTTTTTTACTTGTGAAAAAGAACGAGTTCGGGCATAATACTACGCATTTTCACAACGTCCACATAGGACGGTTCAATTATGCGATTCGGACCGGTAGCTCAGCGGTCAGAGCAGGGGACTCATAATCCCTTGGTCGGGGGTTCAAATCCCTCTCGGTCCACCAAACGTTTTACTTTTTCATTATGGCTCCAGAGTTGCATTTTTACGGAACACGCTCAACCTGGCGAGATGTGGCAGATGCCGCACGAACGACCATTAATAAGGATGCTGGAGTAGGAGAACCTTCTTCTGCCTGGAAAAAGCGAATCCTATTAGCAGAGCACTCACCTATCCGACAATTGATCTTCCGTTGGAAATGGGTGGGCTTAAAAAGTTGGGTAAGCGTGCATCTTGTTCGGCATAAATTTGGCATTGACCATTTTGTCAGTACGCAGCGAAGTGATCGAACGGGGCTTGACCGAAATGCTGCGCGTCAAGATTCCCCTGTAACACATGAGTGTGTTGCTAACGCGCAGGCAATTATGAACATCTCTCGAAAACGGCTCTGTCAGCAAGCCTCCCCTGAGACACGAGAAGCATGGCGGTTGGTGATTAATGCTATTGAACAGGACAACCCAGAGTTGGCCTCGTGCTGTGTACCGGAATGTGTTTATCGTGGATTTTGTCCGGAGTTTCGATGTTGCGGTTATGCCCGAACACCGGCATTTAAGCAGGCTGTAATCGCCTATCGATCAGGTGCCAAGTCTAATGACGACGGAATTCAGAGAAAGGAAGACAACGATGTTGCGCGCATGTGATCTTAAACGTGGCGGTTTTGTTGAAATCAATGGTGTGCCCCACCAATTGGATGGTTTACAAGTTACAAACCCAAGTGCTCGTGGAGCCGCAACCCTCTACCATTTCCGATTCCGAAATTTGGTCACCAAGCAAAAGTTAGATCAGACGGCGAAAGGAGATGATCTTTACAAAGAGGCAGACTTTGAGGTGCGCCCAACACAGTTTCTTTACGAGGATCACGGTATCTACACCTTCATGGATCAGGAGACTTTTGACCAGTTCGAGTTAACCAAAACAGATGTTGAAACATTATTGCCCTATTTACTTCCTGAAATGGAAAACTTGAAAGCTCTAATTAGTGAAGAGAAGGTATTGACTGTTGAACCACCGCAAAAAATTACCTTAACTGTCACTCAGTGTGACCCTGTACTGAAGGGCGCATCTGCCACCGGACGTGGGAAACCTGCCACCTGTGAAACCGGATTAACTGTCACCGTGCCGGAATACATCACTATTGGCGAGCGAATCGTCATTGAAACTGCAACAGGTGAGTTTGTTGGGCGGGCGTTATAAAAAGAAAGAATCTCCTTATAACCAATTCATCGTCAGACAGACCGATAGAGAAAGAGGGTTTACATGTCAGATTGTAATGGGCAATGTGCCGGCTGTTCTAATAAGGGTAAGTGTTCGGAACCAAAAGAAGATAACGTCAACCTTACGCTTGCAAAGATTCGACATATTTTCGTTGTTCTCTCTGGTAAAGGCGGAGTTGGGAAAAGTACTGTTGCAGCCAACCTCGCGCTTGGACTTACCTTAAAAGGAAAGAAAGTGGGGCTCCTGGATGTAGATATTCATGGGCCAAGTATTCCAAAAATCTTAGGGCTTCAAGGGCAGCGAGCCATGAGTGATGGGGAGAAATTACTTCCCGCAGAAACAGTCGATGGATTAAAGGTCATGTCCACAGCCTTGATTCTGGAAAAATCGGATGAGCCCATCGTATGGCGTGGGCCGTTGAAGGCCGGTATTATTCGACAATTTATCGGCGATGTCCGTTGGGGAGAACTGGACTATTTGATTATCGATTGTCCGCCTGGTACAGGTGATGAACCGTTGAGTATTTGCCAAACTGTACCAGAAGCCGATGGGGCTATTTTAGTAACTACTCCACAGCAAGTGGCCACCTTGGACGTCAGTAAGTCCATTGTTTTTTGTAATCAAATCGGAATGCATATCCTAGGTATCATCGAAAATATGAGTGGTTTTACTTGTCCACATTGCGGAACATTTACTCCCATTTTCCAGACTGGCGGCGGAGAATCCCTAGCGAAACATTATAGCCTTCCTTTTTTGGGGAAATTGCCAATTGCAACGGAAATTGGGATAAGTGGTGATGAGGGGCGCCCCGTTATCTCTGCCTGTCCGGATACACCTGCAGCCAAAGCGTTCATGAGAATTGTTGATCAGTTGTTACATATTAAATGAGCCATGAAAAAGAAAGACATGAAACATTATTTTCTGCTTTTTGGGGAAGCACTAACATGTTGTGTATTACAAGCGTGTTGTGTTAAAGCGCCAACGCAGTATACAATCCCCGCCGATTCCTATGCTATTGTTGCATCTTCTGCAATCATGCATGATGTGGAATGGCGTGCGGCGACAGTTGAAACCTTACAACAAAAATACCCCACAGCACAACTTTATGTATGGAGTAAAGACCTCAAAGAAATTCAGCAGGATCTGACCAAACAGCAACCCAGTTTTACCTTCTTTGTAGTACGCCCAGAAGAAGCCGGTGCCGAATTAACGATTGACATTAGTACCTTATGTAGAGCGTTAGATGACGATCCATACACTGATACGTTTTGGGGTGTAATCACCGGGTATAATGCGATTTCTGCACAAGCAATAGCCAATGCTGACTCCATAACAATAGAACGGGCATTGGATTGTGCTGGATGTGACTTGGAGGTTTTTCGAGAGGCCTGGCGATATTCGGAAGATCATCGCGGCATTATGAAAATTTGGAAACGTGGTGTCACAACAAGTATCCAAGATATTCCCTGCGATACTGATAACACAGCAGGTATGCTTGAACGGCTTCAGGATGATCGAATTCAATTTTTGACGACTTCTGGACACGCGACGCAACATGATTGGCAAATGGGATATTGCGGTCCGAATATGACCATGGTTCACAAAAATGGTCAGCTCTTCGCCAAAGATACAAAAAAACGACTTCACCGTGCAGCTAGTCCGGAACCCAAGGTTTATTTTGCAACCGGGAATTGTTTAATTGGTGATATCGATCAAGTCGATTGCATGGCACTTTCATGGATGCGAGATGGTGGAGTAAAACAGTTTATGGGATACACCGTGACCACCTGGTATGGAGCCCAAGGCTGGGGTACACAAGGGCTGTTCGTTGACACTGCAGGGCTTTGTACTGCCGCAGAAGCCTTCCATTTTACAAATATTGGAATTGTGAATTGGCTCGAAAAACAACCCATTCAGGATCTGCGCGCGTTTCGTTTGGAAAAACTTCAACGTGTCAATCTACCGACTACACCGGGGATGAACCATTATGCTGAACAACTGCAAAAAGAAGGCCGAGCACCGCAGCAAATTCAAAAGTTGATTCGAGATATTACCGGACACCTGCATGATCGCGACACTGTTTGCTTTTACGGCGATCCCGCACTACAAACGCGTATAGCTGACGGCCGTTTTGTGATCCATTCATCTGTCTTGGATGGAGACACGTTGATTCTTTCCATGACACCGCAGGCTACTGCAAAAGATGGCGTTGTATGGTTTCGTCTGCCCGGATCATGGACATATGACATCGCCAGCATCTCGACATCTCCGGAACTGGGTAAACCAGATTTGATGCTTGACAACGTACTCCGTTTCCCACAAGCAAAAGTATCCTCCGCAACAGGTAAAACGTTATGGGTAAAGTTGCCTATGGCAGTCAGGAAAGGTGAAAATCATTGAAGGCAGCAGTGGATATGGCCGCCTCCTTAATGGAACGCGGAGGGTGGGTGATGTGGCCTATCGCCATATCCTCATTACTAACTTTTTTTATTCTCTTTCAAAAGGTGCTTCAATGGTTCTTCTTCTGGTTGACGCTGAGAATTACCCAACGTCAATGGAAAACCACTCTTTTAAAGCTTGGGGAAACGCCAAGGGATGCATGGGAAGGTATTCTTAAGAAAAGTTCTTCCCCATACGCTGCAGTCATTCTTGATGCGTTGCGACATGAAGAATTCGACTTTCAAGACGCACTGGAAGCTTCAGCTAAACGTCTTGTCCGTAGACTTGAAAATGGCTTGGGCATTCTCGATACAATCGTCACATTAGCGCCTATGCTTGGTATTTTAGGTACCGTCACGGGAATTATCTCGGCATTCAGCTTAATGGGAGATTCCGGAGCCCCAAATCCAACCGGCATCGCTGCAGGTATTGCAGAGGCGTTGTTCACAACGGCTGCCGGCTTGATTGTTTCCATAATTGCACTTTTGCCATTAAACGCCGGGCGTGTCTGCCATCGGGCATTCACACGTAGCATTCAACAAGCGATGACCGCTGTGGAACACCTGACACACCAGCACGTAATCGAATGAACCTGTTGGACGAAAAAAATACACATGTACGTGTTGAAATGACGCCTATTATGGATGTCATCTTCCTGTTGTTGGTATTTTTTATCTATGCATTTATGACGATGTCTGTTCAACACGGAATGAATGTTGATCTACCACACGCGGCCGGATCTACAATTCCCGTGGAGACAATTCAGGTAGTACTTTCAAAAGACAACGAGATTTTATTAGACGGACAAACGCCACTGCCGTTCGATGCGGCAGTAAATGCCGTTGTCTCTCGACAAAAAACCTTGGGAATGCCGGTTATCATTCGTGCCGACAGGCAATCTCATACTGGCTCCGCACTTGAACTGCTCGCGGCACTTCGTGCTCATGGAGTAAAAAAAGTTACCTACCAAGTTGAGAAAGCCCGTTAAACAATGTGTGGCGCTGGGCGATTCTTAATGACTTTTAGTGCCGGAAGTGCTAGCGTATTTGCGCACTTTTTTCTTTTGTATTGGATAAGTTCTCGACAGAAAATTCCACAAACCGCGACCGAACCGCCGTATCTATTAGTTGATTCTGTTGAGGTTTTCGTTGCAGAAACGGAAGCTTTTCATTCATACGCAGTTCCGGTAAGAGAAAAACATCGTACTTTACCGCCTATGCCGGGACCTTCTCCCATTCTAGTCGACACATCCCACGGCCTAGACATGCCTCTTCCACCACAGCAAGAGTTACCACGTCTCCCACTACAGCCTAATCAATCAGATCCTCCAGTATTGCCAAACCAGGCTCCTCCATCTGCCATCGTGTTGCCAGAAATTTCTCTTCCTCCGGCACAACCTGAACTTTCTACATCTTCCGTATCCACTGGCGGTGCAACAGCAAGAATTGAGCATCCACGTCTTGTAACCGACCTCTCTACCCTACGCAAACATTATCCGTCGGAAGCACGAAAACAAGGTTGGCAAGGAACAGTAATACTCCGGTTAGACATTGCAGCGAATGGTACGCTTCGTAATGTGTCTTTGCTTCATTCAAGCGGTCACGCTGTTTTAGATAGAGCCGCTATGCGTATGATCCGAGCAGCCCGATTTTCCGGTGGGCCAGGAACACTCACTCAATCCATTAACTACAGCTTAAAATAACACCCCTACCCTCGTCTCTATGGCTACTCCATTCCTTACTGTTTCGCACCTAGTTGTCGCCTATCCGCGTATCGGACAAGCCCCGTTCCGAGCCGTGAATGATATTTCTTTTGAAGTAAAAGAACGCGAATTTTTTGGCATTGTAGGTGAAAGTGGATGTGGAAAAAGTACCTTAGCCAAGGCACTATGCCACCTTCAGCCGATCACATCCGGCTCGATTGCCCGTGCCCCCATGCCAGACAGTGCAGTACAAATGATCTTTCAGGATGCCGTTGGTTCATTAAATCCGCGAATCGCCATCGGAGATGCTCTCTTGGAAGTCTTAACCGTTCATCGGCTTTGTCCGCCGTCTGAGAGATCCACTCGTATTTCCACATTACTGAATGAAGTCGGGTTGCCTGCCGAAATAGCCAAAGCTTATCCTAGTGAACTCTCAGGTGGACAATGCCAGCGTATTTCCATCGCCCGTGCTCTGGCTATGAATCCACGGATTCTGATTGCTGATGAACCTGTTTCTGCATTGGATGTCTCTGTTCAGGCAAGAATCCTCAACCTTTTGGCCGATTTGCGTCATCGCCGAGGGTTAACCATTCTACTCATCTCACACGACTTGGCGGTTGTTCGAACCGTGTGCGACAGACTTGTCGTTATGCACTCCGGGGAAATTGTTGAACGTGGAAATACGCGTGAAGTCTTTCAACATCCCCGCCACCCTTATACCCGCATGCTATTAAATGCCGTGCCAGACGTTTCAGCGGCCTTCATCAAACAACCTGAGAGTCTAACTTTCGATCCATAAACATGTATCATTCATTCACCACATTTCGCTCTACACCAATTTATGTCCTCGATGGCATGTACTCAATCACACTAGGCGGCTTACCACAAACGAATATGTTCGATATCCGTAGTAAGCTGTGAAATTTGAATATGTTATAATGTATAATAATGTAATGGATTATGCTGATTTTAGATTGTATGTAAAGTTGAGATTCGATTGCATGCGAATTAACCCGAAAGTGTCCCGTACGGCTGCGGTTTATAAAAAGAGTTTGGGTAGAATTAATTTGAGATGTGGCACAGGGCTCATATAGTAAGTGAGTTCTTGTACCATGCGGGTAATAACGAGTCTCACAGGCCGACCTCACAGTTATACAGGAAAAATCGAAGTATGCATCAACTCGCAGCCCTTAAACACCTTTACTGGGGTGAAATGTGCCTTCACTTGTATTTCACGATTTTTCACGTATGAAGACTGTAAAATTGGATAGCGAGACATGCAGCAGTTGAAACGAGAATAGACCCGCAAGAAGGATCGCCTCAAGTTCCTTGTGCAGTCTTCGTAACGCCATTCCGAGCATTGTAAAGCCATTTCTTCAAAGATTTACAGTTGGGACGCGAGCAGTTTGAATGTACACCTCTCACGAATTCCTCTTGGTACCCCAAATTGCCGTAATCTTCGTTACACACAAAAAATCTCAGCGTTCAGCTCGAAGGAAACGAACTTAATCAAAATACCTCCTATTATACGTATACTTACTCTCTCCCCCTACCCTCAACCCAACTGGTCTACACACCTG
>CALBHX010000063.1 GCA_937892925.1 uncultured Lentisphaeraceae bacterium | reverse complement strand
ATTGCGTTCCCAAGTTCCCGACTTTCGGCGGTTGCTTTGGCAATGCGAGAGTTTTGTCTCGCGGCAGTTGTGGAAACAACAAAGGTTGCCACTAAAACGCCGAGAATGACGATGACGACTAGTAACTCAATAAGGGTAAATCCTGCGGTTTGTTTGAGTGGCCGCTGAAAGGAAAACGTAAAAGGAGTTTGCACTGGATGAAACATGGACAATCCTTGTAACATAGTGGAATAAATACTCTTTAAGCGATATCGGACGATATGGTTAAACAATTACTTGTTGTCCTCACCTTCAACCCAGGGCCGGATATCATCTTCAGTTCCCCATTTTCCGTCTGGCCCGCATGAACCAACAGCAATTTCATAATCATTGATGGAGACGGGAGTATGTGGCTTAACTGTAATTTTAATACCGGGTTCATCGTAAAAGGAAGTAAAACCACTATAAGTTGAAGACACTGCTCTTGAAAACGAGACGCTACCATTTCCTAGATTGTATCGCGTATCTGTTCCGGCCGAAGGGGTATCATTCCCCGCCTTGAATACTTCTTCTCGGCGTGTGATGGATGCGCCGCCGCCAGAATACGACACGTGTACTAATTCACGAGATGCAATGTCGGAATCCGTTAATGCAGAGGTCGAAATATTTGCCGGGCGAAGAATCCAAAAATCCAATCCACCAGTGAGTTTTCCGGAAGATGCGTCCAAATGGCCTTTTGTGTAAGCATTTTCTCGAATAGAGGTGTCACTATCTGCAGGTCCAATCACGAAGTTCGCCGGATCCACTATCATGGCAAGATCGCGATTAATTGCTCCGATAACGGCACGTGTTACGGATTGCGCATCGGCACGGCGGAGCCCGAGAGACCATGCTAATCCTGTTTGTTGAAAAATTCCGGCAACGATCAAGACAATAATCATCAGGATGGTCATGGCTACCAAGATCTCGATAAGTGAGAATCCAAGCCGCTTGTATCTACGTATCGATAGCGCTCGCATACACCCCATGATTTTACTACGATAAAACCACTTCCGAATCATGACAAGCCTCATTGCTTATTCTTTTTATCAACATCTACACGAACAACATAGACAGGTGCGGAACGCAACGCCCGTTTGTTTTGTTTTGCATCTTCCGCGGTAACTTGAATACCGATCTGAGCGACTTCTTTGTCCCCAATACCTGTGTAGGAGGTGTCTTTAAGTAACCAAGCACGATAATATACGCCGGAGTCAGAATCTCGCGTGGCGGTATTACTTTCAGCGTTACCGGCGTCTAAATCGATTTTAAAACCAAAGTCTTGTTCTAATGCGTCCGCTAAACTGTCGGCGTCAACTACATCTGGGGCATCGGCAGCAATACGTGCAGCTCCCATTAAACGTTCGGCAAATGCTGCTAATCGCATCTCATTCCGGGATGCCAAACTTTCGCGTAAACCTAACGGGAAAAGCCCCATAAGAGCCAGCGCACCTCCTGCCAAGACAAAAATGGCCATGTTTACTTCAATCAGGGAAAAGCCTGACTTGTGCTGTGCAAATGGTTTCATTTCTTGTCCCTTTCTTTATGGGATCAATTAT
>CALBHX010000062.1 GCA_937892925.1 uncultured Lentisphaeraceae bacterium | reverse complement strand
CAACGGGTGGTGTTTCGTTATACACCGCAGGATGGAGTTGTATGGTGGGTGGGGCAGCCTCCAAGGCGACAATTAACGGAGAAATTGAGTGGTTTAACGTTGTTGGTTGCCGCAGACGCATTTTTCCAGGTGAATCCGGTTTGTTCAGAATTGTTGTTAAAGGCTTACAAGCAAGACGTAGAGGCGGCATCTGTGCGGCGTGTGTTTGATTTGTACTGTGGATGCGGGTTGTTTGGGTTGGCTGCTGTACAGGTTGGTGCAAAGGAGCTTTTGGGGTTGGAAACGTCATCTTCTGCTGTTGCGTCTGCGCAGGAGAATGCTCGGCGCTTGGGAGTCAAGGCAAATTATCTGTGTGCACCGAGTGAAGCCTTGCCGGATGCTTTCCCGAGGGCGGACATGTGGGTGGTGGATCCACCACGGGGTGGACTTTCAGAGGCCGTTCGCACACACATACTTCGGCAATTGCCGCCGCGTCTAATTTATGTTTCATGTGGCCCGGATACTTTGGCACGGGATCTGATGGCATTGTCTGATGCGTATCAAGTTGCGCGGATGCAGCTGTTTGACTTTTTCCCGCGAACTGCGCATTTTGAGACACTGACAACACTTGTCCGTCGCTGATGGCGTACAGATGGAGAGACGGTTATTTGGCGGGCGGCAGAGATGTTTAAACGATGTGTGAGAGAGAAGGTGCTCGGTGTTCGGGCATCATTCGTATAGAAGACTGGCGATTTCAGGGTCTTTCTCTTTGAGTTCCGCTTTTGTAAGGCCGGAAAGTTCATGAGGAAAGACAATCCAGTCATCGGTTTTTCGCACGTAGTAATCTGGTACAAAGGGAACGAGTCTAGCGTTGGGTTTCCAGTAGACGGTGGCGATACGTAGGTCTACCTGTGGAAGACGCATACGAATGGCTTCGGCAGTTTTTCCAGTGTCAAAAACATCATCGACCACGAGTACACGAAGTCCGACAGGGAGGGTTTTGAGAAACGCTTCAGATCTTCCGAACGAAACCTCTTTGTTCCGTTGTCCGATGGTTGTATACGAAGAGCATTTGATAACTTCGTGCGGGGTAGGGCGGCCGAGCGCATCGAATACTTCACTTGCGATAACACCTGGCTGAGCCCCTCCGCGCCAGAGCGCCAAGATGAGGTCTGGTCGCCAACCTGTGGAAGAAAAGACTTGTTTTGCCAGGCGAATACAGTCCCGTTGGAAATCATTGGCATGAAGAAACTGTTTAGTCATGATGGAGTCAGTACGCTTTTTGAATGGCAATGGAAAGTTTTGCTTGAAGAACATCGAGGAGGCGGAGCTCGGCGTAGACCCCTATGGGGAGAGTAAGAAGAATGCCGATGCCAAAGAAGAATAGACCACAAAATGTTAGAAGGCCGAGAATGATACACACCATAAACTGTTTCGGCGCGAATTGCAAAAAAGCGATGAGTGTTTTGAATACAGTATGGAGTGAGAGGTCAAATCGATCAACTAGAAACAAAGCAAGCCAAAACGGTTGAATCAATAACCACCAAAGAAGAAGGCCTATCTCGGAAGGAAGGAGGATTGGAAGACAAAAGATACCCCAGATGCTAAGGCCTAACCAGAATGCTGAGGTTAAACGCTGTGTTCCCTGTAACCGCTGAATGAACAGGAATATGGAAGTTATATTTTTTAGTTGTCGATGGTGAGAGCAGTACCATAGGTAGAGAAGGGCAGAAAATCCAAACAAAATACCGGTCATGGCTCCAAAGAGGAAGAGAAGAACACCCAAAAGGTCTTCGAGAGGTTTTTCCCGGATACGTTGGAATCCCTCTTGTATGGATATGTAAATTGTATTTCGTAGGGGAATAAGAGACATGGAAGTTTTGATGGGAATCGTGGTTAGAGTTGCCAGTCAAGCTCCTCGTTCCCAACGGGCAGGGTGATGCGATCGAGGGGTAATCCATCTGCTCCAATACGCGTTTTTGCTTCCGGCGTCTCTTGAGGCGTTGGACGTTTTTTAGGGGAAGTTGTTGTCGCGGAAGGAGGAACGAAGGAATCTGTTTGTGTGACGGATGTGGTGTTATGTTGTGTTTTGGTGAAGGATGTATGATTGGTGGTCACAACATTATCTGGGCGATGGGGGATGGTTGCGTTGGTGTTATCGAAAGGAACGGGGGATGGGGCTATACTAGGAGAAGAAGTCGTCTTTTGCCCAACGGGTAAAACGGTTGTTGTGGGCGAGGTCGTAAATTGTGGTTGTTTGGAAAGATGTAACGGCTGTTCTGGAGAAGCCTGTTGTGGCTCTTGTACGCGATGGCGCGCTTCTTCTAGACGAACAGCGAGGAGCTTTTCATTCAGTTCGAAGCTACGCTGCATTATCCAGAAAACCATGCCGCAGATTATGGCAATGAGGAGCAAGAGCATGACAGAAAAAAACGCAAAGATGGGAAAGTTAGAAGTTTTCTGTTCCATGGCGAGTTTCCTTTTGATTATGCAGGCGGAGTTGGCCACAAGCGGCGTTAGCCTGTTTACCACGACTCCTTCGCATGGTTGTGTGAATACCGCTTTTTAGAAGTGTATCCAGAAAGGCTAGACAATCGGCTTGCGAGGGCGTTCGCCCATCAAATTCATCAACCGGGCTGAGGGGGATGAGGTTGACTCGTGCTTTTCGTCCATGTAATAGGCGGATTAATTCGGCGGCATGTGCAGGACGGTCGTTCACATGATCGATAAGGGTATACTCGTAGGTGACAATGCGTCCTGTGGTTTTGGTATAGGCATCACAGGCCTCGAGGAGTTCATGGATATTCCAACGTCGGTTAACGGGCATGAGCTTTGAACGGAGCATGTCACTGGGAGCATGAAGTGAAACGGAGAGCTCAAATTGGACACCTTCGTTTGCTAAGCGGTTGATGCCGGGAACAACTCCGCAAGTAGAAATGGTAATGTGTCGAGCACCAATATTCGCTCCTTGTTGGCAGTTAAGAACACGAAGTGCTCGTAATACCGCATCATAGTTCATGAATGGTTCGCCCATTCCCATCACGACAATATTGTTCGGGTATTGCCCAGTAGCTCTGGAGAGGGTAAGGACTTCAGAGACAATTTCTCCTGCAGAGAGCGAGCGGACACATCCCAATTGCCCACTTGCACAAAAGGCACAATGCATAGCACATCCGACTTGAGAAGATATACATTGTGTAATACGGCCATCGGCGGGAATCCATACCGTTTCAACACGTTGGCCATCGGGTGCTTCCAGTAATACTTTGGTTACACCATCTCCTGTGATAGGTGTTCGCACCACCTCCTGCATTGCCGTTAGCGGAAATATGGAAGCAAATTTCTCACGGATCGTCCCCGGCAGGGTCGTCAACTCGTTCCAGTTGCTAATTTTATCCTGATAAAGGCCAAGGAGTATTTGCTTAGCACGGAATGCTGGCAATGCATGTTCGCGGCAAACAGTTTTCCACTCTTCAGGTAAAAGTGCGTAGGCGTGCTCTAACATTCGCGGTCTCACAGTCCGATCCCAGGGGGAACATCAATGTATTGGCGACCTGCAATTGCCCGCCGAAGAGTCAGTGCATCCGCGTATGCAATACCTGATCCGCACGGCAACCCAAAAGCCAATCGGGTGATTCGCGCACGAGTTCCGTTTAATTGTTCGGCAATATAGCTAACGGTCGCATCGCCCTCCAGATCGGTAGACAGGGCAAGCAATACTTCTGATATCGACTCATTCTTTACCCGATTCACCAGTGCATTGATTCGTAATTCGCTAATGCCTGTTTGTTTTCCTGGTGAAAGCTTCCCCATTAATGCATGATAACGCCCATGAAAGGCTCCAGAAGATTCGAGTGTATGAATATCTGCCGGGTCTTCAACAACGCAAAGCACATGGTCATTTCGGTCTGAACGTGTACACAATGGACACGGATTGGCTTCATGTGATGTGAATGCTCCACACTTTGTACAAAGACAGACTTGCTCGCGTGCTTCTTGAAGGGCATGAATCAATGTGTTAAGCAATGTTTCTGGATGACGAACGAGTGCAAGTGCCGCACGCTCTGAACTTCGCTTTCCAAAACCAGGAAGGCGTGCAAGTGCGTGGACAAGATTGTCAAGGACAGGGAGTGTCATGCGGGAGTTCGGCTATTTTTATTTCCCAAAAGGTAAATTACCCTCTTTCATGGCTTGCTGCATGAGTTGCTGGGAGCGCTCCTTGACCTGCCCAAGGACTGCGGTAATAACGTTTTTCAACATGGTTTCAAACCGTTCAGGCTTACCGGCCTTAATTTCTTCAAGGGCTTCATCGGATATTTTTACTTGTGTAATGGAAAAGTCTCCACGGGCTGTAATTGAGATTCCTCCATTGTTGTATGAGCATGAAATCTTTTCCACTTCAGCTTGAAGTCGCTTGGCTTCTTTACGCATCTGCATCGCTTGTTTTACTTGATCTAGCATTCCCATAGTGGACTCCTTGTTTGAATGGTGTTTTAAAATGTCACGTTACCGCCAAAGAGCTGCAACGTATAATTGAGAATTTCATCCTCATACAAACCATCTGTTCGCTGCATCGGTGGAGATGGAGGTGGTATGGTGGACGTTGGTGTCGATTCGTGAAGAGAAGAATCAGGGGCACTGTCAATCGGTTCCAAAATATCATCTTCATCAATGTTTTCTATTGGGGGCAATGGTTGGCCAGATGGAGACGAGGGGATACTTTGGGCGCTTGTTTCCCTGATCTTTTGAGGAACGGCGCACGGGGGCGCCGCTGTGGCGGCCGCCATACCTTGCGGAACGGCGGCCGCCAAACGTTGTATGACCTGTTCCCTTAATGTCGTTAATCGCCGGATTACGTCATCCAGAGAGACGGTCTTTGCAATTCTGGCACAACGGATCAGGGTCATTTCAACCAACGTTCTAACGGAAAGTGCGGAACGAAGTTTTGTTTCCATTTCTGAAAGCATTCCAGAAATGTCCACAATTCTTTGAGGTTGAGCGAGTTGCGCTTGTT
Source organism: uncultured Lentisphaeraceae bacterium (assembly GCA_937892925.1). Taxonomy (GTDB): domain Bacteria; phylum Verrucomicrobiota; class Kiritimatiellia; order RFP12; family DVOR01; genus Spyradenecus. The sequence continues at coordinate 5,430 of CALBHX010000062.1, read as the reverse complement.
TTTTAAGAATAATCAATTGTTCGTTTGTGACATTTTGCTTGGCTAATTCGGCACCGGCCTGTTGGAAGACCAGAAGGTTCCTAAAGTGCCAAAGCAACTCTGCGGTCAAACGACGCATGTCTTTTCCTGAGGCATCTAACGCTTCAATGATTTTCAGGATTTTGGGGATATCGCCTTGCAAGATCGATTCGGCAAGTTGCTCTAATGCCTCGCGAGAGACTAATCCGAAGACAGCCAAAACATCTGCCTCAGTTAAATCGGTTCCTTTGAAGGCAATCAATTGATCAAGTGCGGAGAGAGCATCTCGTAACCCACCATTAGAACCTCTGGCAATGGCCAAGAGGGCGTCATCAGTAATGTTGATACGTTCCGCATTACAGATATAACGTAAGCGATGGAGAATGTCGCCGGTCGAGATTCTTCGCAAGTCAAAACGCTGGCATCGGCTAACAATAGTTGGAAGAATTCTATCCCCTTCAGTTGTTGCAAAAATAAACTTTACGTAAGGCGGAGGCTCCTCAAGTGTTTTTAGAAGTGCATTGAATGCTGCATTTGACAACATATGGACTTCATCAAGAATGAAGATTTTGAATCGGCTATGGGTAGGCGCGAACTGAACCTGTTCCAACACGCGATGAACGTCGTCAACGCTATTGTTTGAGGCGGCATCAAGTTCGATGACATCCATATCCGAACCCGCAGCAATACTTTTGCAGTTATCACATGTACCACAGGGGGTTGTGGTTGGTCCATGCTGGCAGTTCAATGCCATGGCGAAGATGCGCGATAACGTTGTTTTACCAATCCCACGCGGACCAATAAAAAGGTACGCATGAGCGATGCGGTCATGTTCAATAGCGTTAGCAAGGGTTTGGGTTACGTGCCCTTGCCCCACAACGTCGGCAAACGTCTGTGGGCGCCATTTCCTTGCTAGAACTTCATATGCCATAAGAACACATTATATGACACGTAGGGTTATTTGAGTAGTCGATTGACAACTTGGTTAAAATGTGCAGGGTCTGGGGGTAACGTTCCCTCTGCTAGACAGGCTTGTCCATAAATAAGGTCGATGACGTCTTTTTTGTGCGACTCTTCTGAATCCGCGGCTAGGGACTTAATAAGGGGGTGATCCGGATTAATTTCAAGGATCTGTCGATCTTCTGGGACGGGTTGACCCACGGCTTCCATCATTCGGCGCATGGCAGGGCTGAGCGCAGCAGGATCCTGCACCAGACAGCATGGCGAATCCGTCAACCGTGTGGTCAAACGCACGTCCTTGATTGTTTTTTCTAACTGTTTGGCGATGGCTTCTGTTAGCGGTTTGTATTCTTTTTCAGAGGCTTCCAGTTGTTTTTTTTCAGCTTCTTTAGTTAAACCGAGATCCCCTTTGTCAGCGAAAACAATGGGTGTTTTATCATATTCGGAAAACTCTCCAGCGATGAATTGATCAACGGGTGTTGTTAGAAATAGGACATCGAATCCGTGTGCTTTCAGTTGCTCTAGGCACGGACTTTGCTGGGCGGCTTGCAACGTGTCTGCCGAGAGCATATAGATAGCTTTCTGCTCTTGGGGCATGGCCTCCTTATATGCCCGTAAAGAAAGTAGTTTTCCGTCTTTAAGATTGCGGAAACGCAATAGGTCGAGAATCTTCTCTTTGTTTTCCCAATCGGAGTGATATCCCTCTTTCAGGAAATCGCCTAGGGCGATTGAAAAGGTTTCAAAGTCTTCCGGTTTGTCTTTGGCCATCTCTGCGAGAGCTTTCAAAACGCGACGCGTCAGATCCGTTCGGATTTTCCGGATAATAACATCATCTTGGAGTATTTCTCGTGATACATTCAATGGCAGATCGCTGCTATCTACGACGCCTTTGAGAAATCGCAGCCAAGCTGGAGTCAGAGCTTCAATTTCGTTCCCAATGAAGACATTACGCACATATAACGAAAGACCGTGCCGATTCCCGGGCATGAGCATTTCCATGCCAACGGTTTTTGGTATAAACAACAGAGCTCGATATTCCAGTGCCCCCTCGGCGGCAATGTGCAACGTAAGCAACGGTTCTCCGGATCCATGAAGCGTCTGTTGGTAAAAGGCTTCATATTCTTCCGGTTTCACTTCGGCTTTTGGGCGCTTCCAGAGCGCGATCATGGTATTTAGAGGCTTATCATCATTAACGGTGTTGGTTTCTTCGTGATTGTTTTTTTCCCCGATCTCCTTTAATAGAATCGGATAGGCAATAAAGTCGGAATAGCGGTGTACGAGATCCCGCAAAACCCATTCATCGGTAAACTGCTCTTGATCTGCACGTAGGTGAAGCGTAATGGAGGTACCAGGTTGGGTTCGCGTACCCACATCCATCGTATATTCTCCGTCTCCAGTACTGCTCCATCGGGCAGGTTGTTGATCTTTGCCTCGACGAAGTGATTCCACGGTGACTCCGTCAGCTACCATAAATGCCGCATAGAACCCAACCCCGAATTTTCCAATCAATTCAGGAATATTGGGTTCTTCCCCTTTTTTCAGAGCTTCAGCGAATGCTTTTGAGCCACTTTTTGCAATGGTTCCGAGAGCCTCTTCCATTTCGGTTGCATTCATGCCCAATCCATTGTCTTCGATGGTCAAGGTATGGGCTTGAGCGTCTGCAAGTAGATGAATTTCCCATGTTGGCCCCTCGGGGGCAATGGTCGCGTCTGTCAGAGCCAGATATTTGGCGCGATCAATCGCATCGCTGGCGTTTGAAATAAGTTCACGCAGAAAAATTTCTTTTTTTGAGTAAAGGGAGTGGATCACCAGATCCAACATTTGCCGGATTTCTGCCTTGAAAGCACATGTTTTTGCCATAAGAAATTCCTCCTGTATATAGTCACGTAAAACACGCAAATGTATTTTACATTGTACCATAAACATAGTATGGCTGTGAAAAGGTATAGAAGATGCTGTTGTTTAGGATAAAAATAGATTAGATATTGAGCAGCAGCGATGAGATGAGCCGTGCGCTAATTTGTCGGACGAAGGTCTGTATACCGTTTGATTTTCGGCGTAATATGTTTCAATAGCGTGCGATGTTGTATGCGTTTGACGTAATTTGAATTACCACCGTATGTCGAGCGTATTCATTCCAAAAACTGCACTATAACAAAAGTTCAATAAACCGAAGTAATATCCGTGTGGCTGATAGGTTCATTTAGGTATGCCGAATTCAAGGACACCTTGAGTTCGGAAGTGCTTGGTAGACGTTTCTTTATTTTCACCGAGAGAACTAGAAATGGACGATGATGGGTTTCATACGTGGTCATATATGAGATGTACTAGGCCAAATACGTCCTGCCCCGGGTTAGGGGTGAACTCGGGGCGAGTTCCCCTCGATCTCGGGGCGGATTATCACTGAATCTGGGGTAATACATAAAATGTAGATGCGTTTGAAGGTGCGGCAGGCTCCCTGTCATCAGTTCCGGTTTGTGATCTGGAGGATTTCTGCTGCGATTTTCGGCGTAATCCCTCGGCGGTGTGCTACGGCCTTTTTAGCACGTTGACCAAGTTCCTGACGCTGTTTGGGAGAGATTAGTAAATCAAGGAGTAATTGTTCTGTTTCGGCGAAGTCTCTTCCTTGCTCAATTGCTTGGAATGCGAGCAGATCCCGCATAACAGGGCGGAAATTCTCTGTATGAGGGCCAACTACAACGGCACATCCGCATAGGCATGGTTCAATCATGTTCTGGGCGCCATGTTCACAGAGACTCTTACCGACGAAAACCGTTTGTGCCAACCCGTAAAACCCCATCAATTCGCCAGTTGTATCTGCGAGGAGGACAGTATTTTCAGGATAGGGTGTTGGCGTGGCATTCTTTGTTTTGCGTAGGCAGGGGAACCCGGCTGTTCGGATGGCGGTTTCTACTTCGTTGGCTTTTTCAAAATGGCGTGGGGCGATGATAAGTCTTAAATTAGGAACACGCGTGAGAGCTTTTTGATAGATATGCAGTAGAAATGCATCTTCTCCTGGCCACGTTGAGCCACCGAGCAGAATCGGCGCCTCAGGGGTGAAACCCGCCTGTGTCAGATAATTGCGCAATTCGATTTCTTTTTTGAGGTTCCGATGAGCCACGTCGAACTTCATGGATCCGGTAACACAAATTCGATTTGCGGAACATCCGGCATCCATTAGACGTTGAGCATCCAAAATGGATTGTGCGTAGATTTTTTGGAGACAATTTAAAACTGGACCGAACCAACACTTAAGACGGCGATAGCCTGGGGCACTGCGGTCGGAAATCCGGGCATTGATTAGAAAAATGGGGCAACCACGTTGGTTCGTCTGTCGGATAATGTTGGGCCATAATTCGGTTTCGGTAATGATGTAGGCTCGTGGGCGAATGGTATTAAGGGCGCGTCGGACACAGCTCGGATAGTCCAACGGGTTGTGAATGAGGATGTCGGAAGATCGAAGAATGCGGTGGGCTTGTGACCAACCAGTACTGCTGGTGACAGAAAGAACAAAGGCTGTTTCGGGCCGTTGTCGGCGCATTTCATCCATCAGTTGTCCGGCAACGGAAACTTCCCCAACAGAGACTGCATGAATCCATATCCGAGCGGTATTGTCGCACAATTGCGCCATAATGTCGGGGGGATAAAATCCAAACCGATCCATAAATCGGTTGGCATATCCTCCTCTGCGGAACATACGCAATAGGAACTTCGGCATCATGAGGATATACACGATGGAAAAAATCAGGTTATAAAGAAACCATTTCATGAAGAGATGAGCCCTTTTGATTACCTGCTAGACCCTTCTAGACGAACAACTAGATGTTTGTAATGTTGGCTTAGGGCAAGTTTCAATTTCGGGATCCAAAATCGAGAAAAGGAGAATTGTTGTGCACGGGGAATAACGAGTGTAAGTACTGGTTCCCGAAAGGTAAAGTGTATGATGGCAAATCGGCATTCTGGGCCGAGTATGTTTGTGAGAATGTGGTCAATTAATTGATCATCAGAGGGCTGTTTCAGAGCCAGAACTTCTTCTGCTAGTATCTTTGAAACGGAACTTCGAATGCAGGGGACTTCATACGCACCAAGAGCTCCCTTCATGCCATAGTCTCTGGGGAGGAATGAATGTTCTTCCCCTATTGCCGGAATAGAGCCGTTGTCTCCGAAAACGGAATGTGGGTTAATTTTTCGTATTCGCTGTGGCGTCATAATGCCACGCGAGACATATGTAGGTGATTTCTTCATTTGTTCCTGAATCTAGTGTACGGAATTCATTTCTGCACGAATTGCCTGCGCTGCAGCAACCGGATCTTTGGCTTCAAGGATAGGGCGCCCTACAACCAAATGTGTAGCCCCATCTCGGACTGCACCTGCCGGAGTGGCGATACGTTTTTGGTCGCCGATTGCAGAACCTGCTGGGCGGACACCCGGCGTAACGAATACAACGGAACC
>CALBHX010000061.1 GCA_937892925.1 uncultured Lentisphaeraceae bacterium | reverse complement strand
ACTTGTGGCTTCCAGACAATTTCGGTATGCGAGGCTCCCAAAACATTTAAAATGGCATGATCGGTAAGATGCCCTTTTCCTGTGGCGGCCAAAGAACCATAGAGCTCTACACGAAAAGCAGAGGCTTCCGGGTGTTTAGAAAGAAACTGCTCGGCTGCGCGCCGAGGCCCCATCGTGTGGGAGCTGGAAGGACCCACGCCAATTTTAAAAATACTTTTAATGGAGTCCATGCTCTGTGTTTCATTTAATGCCGGCGACGGTGCACTCGTTGCCGGAAGAGTTCTCTTACTGCGTGAATATAGGGCGCCTGGGTGCTCAGGTCAAGCAGATCTATGCCAAGGCGCCGGAAAAGACGTTCCTGTTCAATGCGAAGAGCCGAGGTTTCGCTGGCGAAGGTTTCGCGGAGGGTGCGGTCGGATGTGTCAACGAGGAGGGTCTCTCCGGTTTCCGGGTCTTGTAGCTCGACTAACCCGATATCGGGCAAAACCTGTTCTGCAGGATCAGAGATCCGGCAGGCAATAACATCATGGCGGCGGGAAAAGACGGCAAGGGTGTCAGCAAACGCAGAATCCTGAAAGTCTGAAACAAGAAAGACAATGGCTTTTCGATGCTGTGTGGCGGAGATAAACCGCAGAACTTCTGCTAGGCAGGTGCCTTCACGTGTTTCTTCTGCAGCAAGAACCTCGCGTACTAACCGCTGAACAGCCGTTCTTCCTTTACTTGGAGAGATGGATTTAATCACATGATCAGAGAAAAGAATTAGGCCGACTCTGTCTAGGTTATTGAGCGCCGCCATGGCCAAAAGCGCCGTCAATTCTGCGGCGCGGGCAGCTTTGGAGTTTTTCCCGGAACCAAAGCTTTGACTTCCGGAAACATCTACAGCGAACAGTACGGTGAGTTCCCGTTCCTCACAGAATCGTTTGATATACGGCACGCCAACCCGTGCCGTGACGTTCCAATCGATGGCACGAACGTCATCGCCAGGCTGATATGGCCTGGTTTCATCGAACTCGATCCCCTGTCCTTTGAAGACGGAGTGATAATCACCGCTTAGGCGTTCGTCCATCAGGCGCCGGGTGAGAATTCGAATCCGGCTCACCTCTTTGGCTAATTGCGTGGGGTCAATGTCCATAACTATGGCAGATTAGGGGAACACGGGCATGAGACGTTATGGAACCGGAATCTCATTCAATAATTGACTGATAATTCGATCCGGCGTAAGGGCTTCGGCTTCAGCTTCATAGGTTAACAGAATCCGGTGTCGGAGCACATCATGAGCTACTTCTTTGACGTCCTGCGGCGTGGCATAGGTTCGTCCGCGCAGCAAGGCATTTGCCCGTGCTGCCAGATTAAGGCACAGGGTGGCGCGGGGGGAGGCTCCCAGTTGGATAGCGTTTGTAAGGGTTTCCAATCCCTTGAACGTTCCAGGAGTACGGGTTGCAAAGACTATATCCAAGATGTAATCCATCACTTTCGCATCGCAGTATACGTGATCGATGGCGTTTAGAAGCAAGCGCAGATCATCAGGGGAAATGCAGCACTTGGGAAGCGGAAGCTGCGGCTCGGTGAATCGCTGCATAATGCGGCGTTCGTCTTCCCGGCTGGGGTGTGAGACCACACATTTGAGCATGAAGCGATCCGTTTGTGCTTCGGGTAAGGGATAGGTGCCTTCCTGCTCAATAGGGTTTTGAGTGGCCATGACAAGGAAAGGCTTTGGCAGGGGATAAGTGATGTCTCCAAGGGTTACCTGCCGTTCCTGCATGGCTTCTAAAAGGGCAGATTGAACTTTTGCTGGCGCACGATTGATTTCGTCGGCGATGAGAAGGTTCGTGAAGATAGGACCCTTGTGCGGCGTGAACGAACCGTCTTTTTGATTATAGATCAGGCTGCCGATGACATCTGCGGGGAGTAAATCTGGTGTGAATGAAATCCGTTTTGTGTCAAGTCCGAGTGCAGCGGAAAGTGCGCGAACGGCGGTCGTTTTTGCTAGGCCGGGCACACCTTCAAGCAAAATATGCCCACCCTGTGTTCGATTACACGTTAACAACGCAATTAAAAGACTGTCGACGAGTCGCTCCTGCCCAATTAAAACTTTATTGACTTCATCCCGAATGGTGGAGAGAATCGTGGTGCACCGTTTCGTCAACTCTTCAGAATCTGTCATGGCAACTCCTTTCATTGAGAGATATAATATCATTTCCTAGTCAAACATACCGACTTTGAATCAGGGATCTTGTGGTGTCGTTTCACAAGAAAGCAGACGAAATCTCTGCAGTAGAGCGCTTGTGATGATGAGATGAGGTAATCGAATGGGCGGGAACGAGGTGTCCAAAGGACGTTGCGGAAGGGGTTATCTTAACTAGATGTCTACCTATAATAGGTGGGATAGCGTGCGACTATGAAACGAAACTTTGGTTTTTTGATTGCATGTTTGTATGAATGAAACCGTCTTTGGCGTTTGGCCACGTTCGTGTGTGTGGGCTTGGCGGCATTAAAGCTTTCTTATGGTGATATGCTTCATCTATTGTTTGCAAAAGGAGCGGTAACGGTGCGGGAAATAGCTGCATTTGTCACCGAACGAAACCAATGATGACGGCATTGTTGGATAAAATGGTAGGTAACGTGGTGGTTAGTGATACGGGGACGCTCTGAGTTGGATGCCCGCTGGGTTCTGGTGCGCCTGACGGCTTTCGGAGTGGTGGTTCGTCTTCAGTTCGAGGCGATCTCACATTGATGTGTCGTTCTCTTGTATGGAGGTTTGGCTTCAGAGGAGGCGGTACAGTTAGGACTGCTTTTAGAAAAATCTTACAAAATCAGGAAATGGGAAAAAAGGTCGTGAAACAAATAAAGCAGGTCGTAGATATTGAACATGTAACGGCGGTGGATTTTGGAACTTTCTCAAAACTTAAGGCGTCTGTACTGGAGGTGGCTTCGAAAGTGAAGCTTTCGGGGAAGGTTCCCGGCGGTGCGGCTATCAAGATCGGCGGTGCGGATTTTTCTATTTCAGCTGTTCACTCCTAGGGAGGAAAGTTGTTTTATCATACGCACAAAAGCATGAGGAGCCTTACCTTTTTTCGGAGAGGGAGAATGTCGGGTGGATGGCACGATGATTCCTGTTCCTCAGGGCGGGTTACCTTCGTAGTATCGGCCGGGAAACGAGTCGTCCGTAACACGCGGGATCCGAACCGTTTTGAATGATGCTTTGCGGACAGTATGTTGCGGGTGTTCCCGGCAGCGCAATGGATTCGGACGGAATGCGTTCTGCCGGGGAAGTTCAGTGGTAAAAAGAGTAGTCTTATTGGCGGAGTGGTTGGGAAAATGAGTCAGCCCTGAGACCTGTGAAACTCGGTATAAGGAGAACATAAAGTCTAGTGGAACTATCGCAAATCTGTCTCGACCTTACGCCTGATTTGAAGTCGGAGTAAAAAATAAGAAAAAAAGCTTGCGTTGTCAGGAGCAGAGATGATATACTGCGTTCATTCCTTTTCGGGGGTATAGCTCAGTTGGTAGAGCGTTTGAATGGCATTCAAAAGGTCAGGAGTTCGACTCTCCTTACCTCCACCATAAAAAGGAGCTTACGAGGAAGACCGGGTGTCGCCCGGTCTTTTCTGTTTTGGATATCCTCGGGATCAAAGGGTTTCGGCCATCGTACGGGGTGGCCAGAAAGTCTAAAGGCTATTGGTTCCCGCCTTTTTTTACATTTTCTCTCAATCTTCCGTCTCAGTTTCTCCTGAAACGGACAAGGCTTATGCTAAGACGCTCAATCGGTATTGCGAGTCAACCCGGGATGGTGTAAGAGGTGTTTCTTTTTCCCATCCAAACACTCCAGTCAATGGGAATGAATGAAAGGCGTGTTATGGGACGAAAAGAATCGTGTGAGTGTGAGTGCGAAACTCCGGAGCATAAAGAATAGGTGGTTCGTTTGCTTGTGCATGCTCTGAGAAGAATTAGTAGAGAGTACAAAATAGCACTGGATGCCTCCTCCTTGGAGCCAAGGCTCCGAGCTAAACCTGCCGAAGAGGGGATACGCGAAACACGGCAACGTGGTCTTCGGCACTTCGGTACTCTTCGCCACAAAGGCGTAACCTGTACGTATGAGGCCAAGATGTATGATGAGGGAAGCCGTTTCGGTATTGAGGGCGGACGGATAGGCACGTTTTACGTCAAAGAAAGGGACAGCTAGAAGGTCGTCCTTAATTATGACCGAGGTTGGGGATGTGTGCTGCTCACCGACGAAACACAACCTTTCGTTGCCAAACTGCTCGCTCATTTTGATGGCGAACGTGCATAAAACCAGCCCTGTCCCTTTGCGCAGCCGTGCTAGGGGCAATCTACAAAGGAGATAACGAATGAGTTCCATTACGCACATTACCGTAAAGTTGATTGATACCGATGGCAACGCTTTCGCCATTTTAGGATGTGTGAGTCGCGCACTAAGGAAAGGGGGATATGATGATGAGTTTATTCACACCGTTTAGGAGGAAACGAAGGTAAAAGATTATGGCCACCTTTTGCGTACCGTCATGAAGTATATAAATGATGCGTGATTCATCGCAGAGGCATCTTCCCACATTGGGAGGAAGTCTTTTGTTTCAGAACAAGGTGCAAAGGTATTCGTTCCCAACGCTCATTCGACGGATGATAGCAAGCATAAACGTTCGCATTGGAATAATAAACCCCTGACTGTAAATTGGGGGTTGCGCCAGTATAAGCTCAGCAAATGAGGGAACGGTTGCCTCTTTGCCCGAGTTTCCGCGAAGCGGGCTTATCTTCACAACGCAACAAAGATTGAACTTTATGAAAAAGACACCTCTAGACTTCTCCTTGGGTCTTTGCCACAATGGAACTAGGCAAGAAATCGTAATGGACAAAGACATATTCGTCAAAGCGCTAACAGAAGCGTGTTGTGACGAGCTTCGCCTTCGGGTGGCTGTGTGCATTGATGGGGAACTCAAGGGGACACAGATCGCGCCGCTTGAGGATGACGATGTGGGCTTGCTTGTGGAGTTTGAGGAACGCCCAAGAAGGTATTAAAAGCCCACCTCGCCAGCGAGCCCGTGGAAGCCGAGCTTAGGGTCTCCTTGGAGTTCGTGGAGATGATGCCACGGCCTTCCTACCGTAATGGATACACGTAGGATGCCATACGAGGATGGCTTGGTTCTCCGTCTAAGCTAACAGGAAAACGGGGAAGGGCAAGCTTCCCCATTCCTTTTGCTCGCCCCTCTTTGATGCATAAGTACCACGCCGATGATGGTGTAGTGCGCCCTCGTTATTCAGTTCTTTTCCTTCGTAATCAAAAATTATTTGCTTGCGCTGTGTACGGAGTACGGATTTGAGATTTAGGTAAGGCTTCTTCATTTCAGTACACCAGTCCTATTATGGTGTGTGTAATCATTAACTAAATATCTAGTAAAGAGTGATAGAGGTTGAAGGCTTATGGGAGAGGTGATATGCTAGCCTTATGAGGATGAGATGGTATGGCATCTTTGGGTTATTGTTGATTGCGGCAATGGTCGTGTGGGTATGGAAGCGTGGGGAGGGAAAGCGTGTCGTTGTGTTTCCGCGGCCGAGAGAGGCGCAGGGACAAAGGTTAGAGGGGGTAAAACTCAAACCCAAAGAGACCCCTGTAAGTGCTACTCACCTGGAAGAACTTACCGTGGAGGTCTCGCAGTTGGTCAAGGTGGTGATTGGGCAGGATGACGCAACGGCGCGACGCTATGGGGCACGGTCGAAGGCGGTGTGGAAGTTGGGAGAAGAGTTGCCGGAGGAAGCGGTGACGGCACTTTTAGGGTATTTACGCTTGACCGAGGATGTGTTGCGTGAGGAGCGGGTGGATGCGTTGAAGAATGACATTATTAATGTACTTCGGACGCAGAGGCAGGTATCGCCGGAACTTTCGGAAACACTGATTGCGATGTTTGACTCCAAGGCTTATGGCGTGGCGATGTTGGATTATTGCATTCAGCATCTGGGTGCCTTACAGGAGGCCTCTCAAGATGCGGAGGAGCGGGCGCGGATTTATGCGTGTCTGCAACGGGCGGCATTGGTGCCGGGAGCCTCATATGCAGGTACGGCATTGATTGCATTGGTGCACACACCGGGCGAGGATGATGAGCAACGGCATTTTGTGAATGAGCGGGTGGCTTCGTTGTTGTACGAACGGGACACGCATGAGGCGGCACGCATTACAGCCACGCAGATTGCAGCAGAACGCGATTATACGGAGTTGTTGCCGCTCATCCGCAGCATCGTCAGGGATGAGTCGCTCTCCGCGACACAACGTGTGGCAGCCATCGGAGCGTTGGGACTTTTTCGCCAACGGGAGGATGTCGCGCTGTTGGAGGATGTCTTATCGAAGAAAGAGAACGTGCGTCTTCGTCCTGCGGTTGAGGCGGCGATAAAGCGAATTGAAAAGTAGAGGAGTCCACAGATGAGAAGTGCATTGTTGATGAGCATAGTTGTGCCAGTGATGGGGTGGGCGCAATTGGTCGTTTCGCCGGAAGTGACGGACTTCGGGAAGGTCGTGCAGGGGGAACGCCCTTCGTCCGTTGTGACGGTAACCAATCCTACGGAGAAGCCCATCGTCGTACGCGACATCATCCGAACCTGCTCGTGCGCGGACTTGGTGCTGGAGAAGCGGACGTTTGCGCCGGGAGAGGCGGTGAAGGCGACCTTTATCTTGGACAGCAACGTCTTTGATGGCCTATTCCAAAAGACCTTCTTTTTGCGCACGGAGGGTGGCAAGTCTGCGGCGGCAACGGTAAAGGGTGATATCCGTCCGCGTTGGCGGGTGGAGCCCAGGCCGGAGATTGCGTTAGGGGATGATGAGACGACCGCGACCTTTAAGGTGTTCTCATTGGAAGGAGACTGTCAAGAACCAATGCTCGCAACCTTTACGCCGCCGTCGGGTTTGAGTGTGGGTTATCATCAATGGAAACTGGCGGTGTGGCCAGAGATGGGAATCGAGCAACCTGTTTACCTAAAGGTGACGAAGCGTGTCGGCACACCATGGGTTGTCGTGCCGAGGTCAATTTTTGTTAATGAGACAGAGAAGGACTTCTCAATGGTCGTCTATCTTAAGCCCGACACCCTTGCCGGTGCGAACGATCCGAAGCTCAAGGAAGTGGATGGGAACACCGTCACGGTCTCACCGTTGCGCGATGGTATGATGGTAGAAGCCGTCGGCAAGGCAACCAACCAAGGGATTCCTTTGCGAATCTCAATCCCCAAGGAACACCTCGGCTCTTGGAAAACTCCGAAGACCTTCGTTTTCACTATCCCCAGTCACGGCACCGCGAACCTTTACCTGAAAAGTAAGATTATGGAGTGATTCTAGCCTGACGGCTTGTTACTCATTGGCTATGCACCAAGATTGATCACATCCTTTCTAACGTGCAACATTATATTGCCCTCGGACACTTTCAGATGGTCTCCATCAACTTTTCCCAGCAACCGTAACGGTATGCACGTGCGCGCATTGAACCCCTGCTGAGGTACTACAATCTTTCATCCACGTTTCTATGTAATCCCCCCCCAACGATTTTCACCGCCACAATCTCCGCATCAACGACCACAGTTACATTCCT
>CALBHX010000060.1 GCA_937892925.1 uncultured Lentisphaeraceae bacterium | reverse complement strand
TCATGCCGTGGAACGAATCGGTAAACAGCCCTTCGCAATCCATCACAGACTGAACGAAGTCTGTCGGCGTTGCCGTAAAATGCAGTCGAACCCCAGCCGTAAACAACAGCACGCGCTTGGCCAGCGTAGAAACCAGCTGCCTCACCGGATGACGGCGCCAGTTTAAAAGAGCTGTTGTCCCAACAAAACAATAGACATGGAGCGGCGCCTTCAACTGTTTGGCCAGGCGCCGAACACTTCGCCACATCGCCGCCGCCTCCGGGGTTACCAGATAAAGCATATAGCCGCGCCTTCGCGCCGTTGGGTTCGTTTCCCTGAGCCCCAACAGGCGGATCCATTCTTCACGCGAGTGCAGCAGGGTGGGGTCGCACACCAGCGTAGCCTCCACGTCAAAGTTCTCCTCAAGAATCTTCTTCGCCGAAGCTTCCCGCACGCTGATCGCCTCAAACCGCCGCAAGGCTCTGCCGAAAAACATGGTTTCCGCTTCGGGGAACCGATCGCTTCCAAGGCTCGCGGCATAGGCAATTTTGCGGATCGAATCCGGAAACGTGTGAAGGAGAAAGAACTTGGACGTGTGGTGAATGGGGTTCCACACCTGATCGCTTCCAACAATCACCACATCATGCGAAAGCGATTCCGAGGGGAAATGATCCGCATAGCCGGTTTCCTTGCTCCACGTAAAGTTGGAATCCATCCACGCCAATAGCTTGGCTTCCCGGCGAAAGGCGGCGAACACGCCGCTCCACGTGCAGCAATGAACAAAAAACTTCACCCGCTGAGCGAATGACCCATGCAGGCATTGATGCCAGAACGATATTTCCTGCCGATCTTTCGCATACCAATGGCTTAACATCTCCGCTTCATACCCCTGCTCCACCAGGTAATGAAACAACGAAAACTGCTGAAGCGCATTCCCGTAATTAAACGGCAGATGAAGCGTTAAAATGCCTATCTTCACAATCTCACCTCATTCTATACATCAAGCCTGAGTCCGAGCCCGTCATTCGCCTTCATGCCATGTGGTCGTCTCATCGATCGATTTCCGAGCGGACACCGCGACATTCAGCTGCGCCGGCAAACACCCCACCCCAATAATCACAATCGGCACTTCGTTTTCCGGCACACCAAACGCACTCAAACGCCGCAGCTTCTGACATTCAAACCCCGTGGATAAAGGAATTGTCCCCAACCCAACGTAATGCAATGCATGGATCAAGTTCATCGCATACAACCCGCCGTCCACATAAGCCTGATGCACTTCATACGACAGAAAGCCCTTCATATCCGCCGTCACCAGAAGAGCACACTTCACCTCATCCTCAAACCCCCGGCACCCGCTCTGCCATTGAAGCAGCTCAAGACACCGGCTTCCTCGGTAAACATGAACATGCCATGCCTGCCGATTACATGCAGAAGGCGTATACTGCGCAACCTCTAACGCTTTTTTCATTTCCTCCTCAGACGGAATTTTCCCCGGATCAAAGTAACGGATCGAATGCCGGCTGCGTGCAAGCGACAAAAAGTCTCCTCGCGTCGCCGCACGCACATCTTCCGCAGAAACCGTTTTCACGCCTCCTCGGCCGCCGTACGGCTCAACACCGATCATCGAAACCAGTTTATTAAACCGTTCCCTTATGCCCTCAACCTCCACATGCGTTTCATCCATATACGAAAGGTAACTCGCAATCGTATCCAGCGGTCCGCGTATAAAGTCCCTGTTCTGCGCCCCATACCGCACCCAATACGTATGCAGCCGCCCCAGCAAGGCCTCCACTTTCTGTTTCCCGAAGCCAATCTTCGGGGAACGCAGGGACATCCCCTTCTCTATGACATGCGTCTCCCGCAATAAGGTGTACTCCATTTTGACGCGGTCGGCATCCGTATCAACCGAGGCATTGTATTTATTCAAACGCATCAAAAAGTCGGAAACCTCCGCAAGAAATGCTGTATGAGGCCACTTCCATGCAACCAGAATCCGCAGATGCGCACGCACCAGATTAGACACTTTCTTCAACACGCGTTTCATTTTAAGCCCTTCTCCACCGCTTTAACTGTACCGCCTTAGCCAAAATACCCGCACGATCTTCCCCTGTCAGCAACAAAAACCATGCTCCGAAAAACAAAACCGCTTCACAGCCTGCCGTCGTCATCACCACACGAAAGAATGACGGAGTCAACGCCTCTCTGATTAAAAGACCGCCTCCGAACGACACCCCATACAGGAACAGTAACGGCAAAGCAATCGTTCGTGCCCAGACACGAACCCCCAACCCCGACACGCGCCGAGCCATCACCAGCCGAGCCATCGCACAGCTTCCCCGCGCAATCAACAACGCACCGCCAATCCAGTAAACACTTTTTCCCATCTCACAAAAGACGTATGCCAGCGGAAACGCCAAGAGGAAAAGCGTGGCAACGACGCTTTGATAACCCGCCAGCTTGCCGGACGCATGAACCGCAATCGCGCATCCATACGTCATCCGGTCAATCAGCGCTACCGCCAGAGCCAATAAACACAGCCCAGCCGTAAACTCCGGCGGATGCACCAGCCACAGCCGAAGCACCTCATCAATCTCTACACTCAACGGAATAGCAAAAACCGCAACACACCATGAGCCAATCTTACACACATAACGAACCCGCTTCTGAACTTGAACGTAATCGCCCGCCCCATACGCAGAAATAATTGCCGGCCAGAATGCCCCCGTCAAACTCCCTGACAACGCCGTGCATTGCCCGGAAAGCGTATTCCCAACCGCCTGCGCCGCATTAACCCGCGGCCCAAAAAACTTATTCACCAGGACCCCCATCCCCTGCGTACTCAGAAGATCCGCAACCGTACCCAGCAAAGCCCACCCTGAATACCTGAGCATCTCGCCTATTCTTCCCCAACAGGATCTCACATACCCCCAAACAAACCGGCATTCCCGATATTTAATACCCGCCCGAAAACAAATGATCACTTGCGGAATAATCGACAACAGCATCGCCCAGCACGCTAATGGCACCAACCACTTCCCCGGGTGATGAACCGCATAATACATGAAGCCCACATTCAACGTAGACGTTACCACACCGTAAATCGTCAATTCCGCAATTTCCTGTTTGGCGGTATACCACGCGGAAAACGGGACACTCACCATGTTGACAAAGGCCGTGACGCAGACGCACCGCCACACCCAGACGCATGCCTGAACACGATCCGGCGGAATCGTCAAAAACGAACAAACCGCCCATTCTCCAACGGGATACCCCGCCGCAACCAAAACCACCGGCAGAACCGTGTGCACCACCACCGCCGTTGTAAACCACTGACGGCAGGCGATAAGCCCTTTCCACCTCACCTGCCTGGCCACCCCCACCTGAATAGCATAAAACCGCCCAACGCCGCTGGCCATCACACTGTTCAAAAACGTAATGACCACCGTGAGCCCACCCACCAGACCCATCAGCCCGTAATCCACCTCCCCCAAAGCCATCAGCGACCAGCGGCCGCAAAACAACCCGATCAGCAACGCATACAGCGAACGCCCGTACGTGGCGGCAATATTCAATAAAATTCGTCGGTTTTCCGTCATGCAAAAAATCGCCTCATCCCCAAATATATCCGCAGCAGTATCCGTTTTATGATCATCATCCGCGACAGCCGCCCGGCACGCTTTTCCTGCAGCAGCACGTGAATAAAACACCGCCACGGCAGCAACAAGGCATACGGCCATATCTGCCGCATAAAATATCCCGTCTTCATCCACGCCAGCAACTGCGCTTTTTGCCAGGCCTCAGCCTCGGTTCGCGGGGTCAAGGATGCAATCAGCTGCATCCACAGCGGCTCTGCCTCTACCCCGGCAGCACATTTCTGGCGATCCCAAAAGCCGCCCACTTTTGTAGAAATGTTCCGTCCGTTAGCCCGCCAATACAACAACACCTCCGAGACGAAAACCACCCCGTGCCGTGCCAGGTGCGCCCAGGACAGCCAATCACTGGCCCAGGCCGCAGGCAGATCAACAAATCCGCCCATCGCGGCCGCGGCACTGCGGCGCATGAAATAATTCGGCGCGATTGTTAAACGATTCTCGCACAGCAGCGCATACACATATTCCGTCTGGCTCTCCACCCGAGGCGCACAGGAGGAAAAAAACTGCTTCTTTTTAATGTCGTCAGAAAATCGGGCATACCGGCAATAAAAGAGATCCACCCCGGGATTCTGATCCGCCGCAGCCACCATCTTCTCCAGGAAGGTCTTGTCATACACATCATCGTCCGACCCCAGCACAAAGTATTCCCCACGCGCGGCAGCCAGCGTCTTGTTCCAATTCCGGACGAACCGCGGCGAAGAGTTCTCCTTGTTCCGAACGTAACGAAACCGCGGATCTGCACCGCAGACCTCATCAAAAATCGACTTCAGGTCATCCGGAGAAGCATCGTCATAAACCAGCACCTCAAAGTCCGAAAACGTCTGATCCACCCAACACTGCAAGGCTTCCCGGAAAAACTGCCCCTTATACGCCGGGAGCCCAATCGACACTTTCGGCCTTTTTCCCTTTGTCTGCATCTTTCCAACGCTCTGCTGAGACA
Organism: uncultured Lentisphaeraceae bacterium; assembly: GCA_937892925.1. GTDB lineage: Bacteria > Verrucomicrobiota > Kiritimatiellia > RFP12 > DVOR01 > Spyradenecus. Next base: position 11,844 of record CALBHX010000060.1, on the reverse strand, counting down.
TAACCAAACGCATCTCCACTTCACTTCGAAAAACCGATAGACCAAACAGTGGACGAAAACCCTGCCTTCAGAACCAGTAAGACAGTTGGTTGAATAGTTTAACAAAAAACTGCCCGCACCACACCGTTCCCTCGCTCCGCCCTGCCAAGGCGGCTGACGCCTGTCATCCAAACCGCCTCCAACCCGGAAATCCTGCCCGGCACATCAGCGATTCCAAGCAGAACAAACCGCCCCCTTCCGCAGTGGGGGCAGAGCCGGGGCGGATTCACCCTGAACCCAGGGCGGGCCGGCTCTGCGCCCGCCCCGGGCCTCCGCCGCCCGAAGCAAAAGCCGACGGCAGGCGGCAGGCTAAATATTCATACTGGAGAAAGTTGTGTTATACTGATGGGCGTTGGTTCGTAACTTCAAGCAGAAGGGTATTGAAATGGACAAGATGACATTGCGTGACGTGGATCTCAAAGGCAAGCGCGTGGTCATGCGCGTGGACTTCAATGTGCCGATGAAGGATGGCGTCATTAAAGACGATACGCGGATCCAGGGCGCACTGGGCTCCATCAAATATGTGTTGGATCACGGCGGCTCGCTGGTGCTGATGAGCCACCTCGGGCGCCCCAAAGGCAAAGGCTATGAGCCGGAGTTCTCGCTGAAACCCGTGGCTGATTATCTCGCCAAGTGCCTGGGCAAGCCGGTAGCCTTCGCGCCCGACTGCCTGAAGGCCGATGCCGAAGCGGCCGCGCTCAAGCCCGGCGATGTGCTCATGCTCGAAAATACGCGCTTCTACAAGGAAGAAACGGCCAAGGTCAAAAAGACCGACGACATGACCGATGAGCAGTACAAGGCGGCCAAGGCCGAGCTGAAGGCCAAGTGCGAAGAAATGGCCAAAAAGCTCGCCTCGTATGGCGATATCTACTGCAACGACGCCTTCGGTGCCGCACACCGCGCACACGCCTCCACGGCCGTCATCGCCAAGTATGCGCCCGTGGCCGTCTCCGGCTTCCTGCTGGAGAAGGAAATCCAGTATCTCGGCTCGGCCGTTGAAAACCCGGTGCGCCCCTTCGTGGCCATCCTCGGCGGCGCAAAAGTCTCCGACAAGCTGGCTGTGGTGAAAAACCTGCTCACAAAGGTGGATACCCTCATTATCGGCGGCGGCATGGCCTACACCTTCCTGAAAACACAGGGCAAAAAGATTGGCAACTCGCTCTGCGAAGATGATCAGCTCGGCTACGCCGCCGACATGCTCGCGCTAGCGAAGGAAAAAGGCGTAAAGTTCCTGCTCCCGGTGGACAACGTGATCGCCGACAAGTTCGCCCCCGATGCCAACACGCAAATCGTCTCCGGCGACATCCCGGATGGCTGGATGGGGCTGGATATCGGCCCGGAATCCGTCAAACTCTTTGCTGATGCGCTCAAGGACGCCAAGACGGTGGTCTGGAACGGCCCGATGGGCTGCTTCGAAATGCCCGCCTTCGCCAAGGGCACCTTCGGCGTATGCGAAGCCGTGGCGCAGGTGAAGGCCAACGGCGGCATCTCGATTATTGGCGGCGGCGACTCCGTGAGCGCAGTCAAGAAGTCCGGTCTGGCCGACAAGATGAGCCACATCTCCACCGGCGGCGGCGCTTCGCTTGAATACCTCGAAGGCAAAGTGCTTCCCGGCGTGGCAGCCCTGACAGATAAGCGCTAAACACTGAGCGCAAGCCCGATACACAACAGGGCGGCTCCAACCCGGAGCCGCCCTGTTGTGTATACCGAACACCCCGCCGAAACACCAGGCACAGAGCGTGCCCGCCTAGGCGACATGCTGCAAAACAGGCTTTCCAACCGTGCCTGCATCTTGACCAAATAAAAAAATATAACCCGCTTTTCTTCATATAAATATCATTCTTTCCAGATTGTACTCAGCTTCTATTTTTTGTTAGTATCCCCTCATTATGAAAACACCCTACACCCTTCTGGCGCTCTTCGGTCTCGCCGGCGCTCTTGCTGCCGCGCAGCCGGCGCCGTTGGAACCTGCCCCGACAGAACCAGCCCCCGCAGCTGAAACCAATGCAGTCATTCGCGTAACAGCCGCGCCGCTGCCGAAATACCGCGTAGAAGATAATTCCGCCGGGACGTTAGTAGACTTGCCCCCCGAAAAAGCGCCCTTCACGATTGATACCCTGACGGAAGACTTTATTCGGGAGCGAAACGCCACCGATCTGGACGGCCTGCTCGCGCTCCAGCCAGGCATTTACCAGGGCGGGAAAACCATCATGTCGCGCAGCGCCGGCACCTATACTATCCGCGGTTACGGCGGCAGTGAAGTGCTCTTTGGCGGCGTGCCGCTAACCATTGGCATCGGCTCTTTCCTAGATCCTTCCCTATTGGAGCGGGTCGATGTGGTGAAAGGCCCCGTGGGCGGCGCTTACGGCGGGCAGAGCAATGCCTCCACCAGCACCGGCGGCTCCGGCGGCGCCATCCTGCTCTCGCCCAAACGGGCGCTATTCACAGAAGACTTCTACGACTTCATGCTGAAGGGCTCCTACTCGCGTGTTTCCGGGCGGCGCATGAAGTTCACGGCCGATGTGAACAAAGTTCTGGCCGATGAACGCTTTGCCGTGCGCGTGCCGCTGGCCTATGAATGGCGCGAACCGGGGTGGGCACCCTCCGGCGCAGGGCACGGCACCACCCTCTCCGTTGCGCCAAGCCTGGGCTTCCGTCCGCTAGACCGCCTAGAAATCGGGCTGGATCTTTTCTACCAATACAGCAATCAGCCGGCCTATCAGGGAATCCGCACGCGCGACGGCAAGCCGATTATAACCGGGTGGGACGGCACTTACACGCGCCCGGGAGACCGCATGCGCTTCCAGACCCATGGCGGCGCACTCCGCCTGAACGGCGAAGTGGCCGACTGGCTGACGCTCCGGACGCGTGTGGCGGCCTACCAGACGGAATCGCGCTGGGATTACCGCGGGCCGAACTCCAGCGCCAACTTCAACCCCGCACGCCCGGCCACATGGTATGAACCCTCGGCGGGTGATCGCTTGGCACGAAATTACTACGCCGGGCAGGATGCCGTTTTCACCTTTGAGCAGGGCGCAGCCAAACACACCCTGCTCGCCGGGCTGAACGCCACGCGCAAAGAAGCCTCCGGATGGAGCTGGTTCTCCTCGCGCGGCGTGCCTGTGCGCAGCTACTCCTCCGGCTCGCAGACGAAAATCGGCGGCGTGGGGCAATACACCCTGGAAGCGCACGGATTCACCCTGCTCGCCGGCGTCCGCGGAGATTGGCACGACAGCGAAAACCATGCCCACGCCTGGACGGTCTCGCCGCGGCTGGGATTCTCCTACGACATCGCCGAGCTAGACCGTGTGGTACTCTTCGCCAACGTCTCCCTCACCGATACGCCCAACTTCAATTACAAAAAATGGACGGGAGAATATCTGGACAGCACCTGGCGCGCCATTCAGAAAGAAGTCGGCGTGCGCGTCCGCCCCATGAACGCGCTCTGGCTCTCGGGCACCCTCTTCCGGATTGATCAGGATCACACGCCCATCTCCGAAACCAGCGTGATCGACCCCTCCGTCTCGTATTACGTAGACAACGGGAAAACCTATTCCCGCGGGATTGAGTTCTCCGCGACGGGAGACCTCACCGACAGGTGGTCGCTCTACTTCGCCTACACTTACATTGACTATTACGACAAAACCAACGGCATCCGTTTTGACCGCTTCCCACCGCACGCGCTCTCCCTCTGGACCAGCTATAAAGTGGCCTGGCTGGGCGATGCCGTGGTCGGCTTCGGCGGCCGCTGGCGGGATGATTGGGAAATGACCTTCCGCGGGCAGCGCGCCGGGCGCGAATATCTTGCTAAGAACCTGCTGACCTTTGACGCCTCGTTGGACTTTCCTATTCTGGAGAACTTCACGCTCGGCTTTGCCGTGCGCAACATCTTCGACACGCGCGGCATCGAGTCAGCTCGAAATCTGCAGGCATTCGCCAATGATGGGCGGACATTTGAGTGCTCGCTCCGGTGGCGGTTTTAAAGGAGAGAGGCCATGGACGCATTGGTTGCCGAGCGGCTGAGAAAAACATTTGAGGCTGAAGGCGTGGAAATCCCCGTCCTTCGCGGAGTGGATCTGCGCGTACCGGAGGGGGCGTTTCATGCGGTCATGGGGCCCTCCGGCTCCGGGAAAAGCACCCTGATGAACGTCCTGGCCGGGCTGCTGAGCCCCGACTCGGGCGAAGTCTCTGTGGCCGGGCAATCCCTGATCGGCCTGAGCGACAATGCCCTGACGCGCCTGCGCCGCCGAACGGTGGGCATTGTATTTCAAGACTGCAACCTCATCCCCACCCTCACCGTTGCCGAAAATATCGCCCTTCCCGCTCTGCTGGATGGGCAAACCCTGCCGGAAGACCGCTTAACCCGCCTGTTGGATGAAGTGGGGCTAACGCACCGGCGGAACCATCCGGCCGAACGGCTTTCCGGCGGAGAAGCCCAGCGGACGGCTATCGCCCGGGCGTTTGCCCTGGAGCCGGGCATCATCCTGGCCGATGAACCCACCGGCAACCTCGATTCTCCCGCGGCAGCCGATTTCTGCGCCACGCTCACACGCCTGAACCGCGCCCTGGGGACGGCCATCCTCCTCATTTCCCACGACCCCGTTGTGGCGGCCGCCGCCGACTGCGTGCACGTGCTGCGAGACGGTGTTATTCGCGGCGCCTTTGATTCCGAACACCGCGCGGATGTGGTCTCAACCCGCTATCTGGAGTATCAGGCGTGAGTGCGTTGCGGCTCTTGTTTTGGGACGCGCTTCGGCGGGATCGGGCGCGGTTATTATGCGCACTCTTTGGCGTAATGGCCGCCGCAGCGCTGCTGACGTGGGCCGTAGGGTTGGCGGAAACCACCTGCGCCCAATGTAAACCGCTGAGCGAAACCATGGGGAAGCCCTTCGATTGCTGGGTGGCCACCGGGCGAGCCGCAGCCGCGGCGCCCAAAGGCTCCGGCATGCAGGCGCTGACGCATGGCTCCCCGGTGAAAATGATTCCGCAAGCCGTGGTGCAGGCCGTCAAAGCCTCGCCCGATGTGGCAGACGTGCACACCACGGCCGTCTTTCGCTGCGCGTTGGATTGGCGCCCGGAAGGCCGCCCCCTGCAAGGCCCCGGCGTTAAATGCGGGCTGGCCGCCGTGCGCGACTTTCCGCAGTGCCCCTACCCCGATGGCTTGGCGGCCGGGCGTTGGCCGCAGGCCGATGCCGAAACGCCGGAGTGTGCCCTGAGCCCCCTGGCTTTCGGAAAAGACGGCCTGAAGGATGCCCCGCCCCTCGGCACTAAAGTAACCGCCGTCACCCCTGCCGGGCGCGTAGAAGCCGTTATCTGCGGTTATCTGAGTGAACGCATCCGCCCGGTGAGCGGATTCCCAACACTCTTTGCCAGCGACAATCTGGCCAATGCGGCGGCCTTGGTGGCACAACCCGGCGCAGCCAACCTCCTTCTGATCCGCCTGAAGCCCTTCCGCTCTGCCGAGGCGCTCGCCCAAGCCGTCCGAGCCGCCTCGCCGGATGATGATGCGGCCATGCTGATAACCCGCGGTGCCCTGCTGCGCCAGCTGCGCAGCGATGCCACCAACAATCTGCTCATGCAGCTGCCCCTGCTCGTGGTGCTCACCTGCGTGGCTACCGTATGCATGGTGGTCAATGCGCTGTGTATCGGTATTGAGCAGAACCGCTTGCGCTACGCGCGCCTTCGGGCTCTGGGTATGACCGCCGGGCAGCTGGCACGGCTGGTGGCGCAGGAGGGGCTCTTCCTATGCGGCGTGGGCGCGGTGCTCGGCCTGGCCGCAGGCTTGGCGGCCTTGTCCGGCTTTGTCCGCTCCAAACCCTTCGTCTTCCCTGACGGGCTCATGGTGAGCTGGATCACACCGGCAGCCACCCTTGGGTTACTGGCGCTCGCTGCGGCCGGCGCCCTGATTGTGCCCCTGCGCCACGCGCTGCGCGTGTCGCCCTGCGACATGCGAGCCACCGCCATCGGGGCGCATGTGCCCCACCCTTGGCGGACAGGAATCCTGGCTGGGCTTTGCCTCGTGCCGGTGATGCTCACCGTCGTTCGGTTTTCCCCCAACCCCTGGGTGCGGAGCCTCTGGTTTCTCGTGGTAGGAGCACCGCTGGCCGTAACCGGCGTGCTGCTCTTGGTCAAACCGCTTCTGGTTCTGGTCGAGCACATGAGTGCTCCGGTGCTGGGGCGGCTTTTCGGCCTGAGGCGCGAGCTGCTGCGCGGCATCCTGACCCGGCTTGCCGCCCGCAATGCCCGCATGGCGCTCACCTTGACGGCCGGGCTGGGCGCCTTCTTCGCCATTCACATCTGGGGCGCTTCACTGACAGACCCCTTCATGCCCTCGCGCAACCTGCCTCCCGCGATCGTCTCTTTTCTCCCCAACGGCATCAGCCCCGGCCTCTATTCCGCCATGCGTCAGGGCTCCGTTGGCAACCTGCCCGTGCCGGAGGTGGTGCGCACCGCTTCCCGCCCCTTCTCGGCAGAGCAGTATCGCCTGCACGATGAAGACTTCTCCGCTATTGAGCGGCGCACCGGCCTCTTGCCCAAGCAAAATAATATTCTGCTCGTGGCCACCGAGGGCGAAACCGGCGTAACGGTTACCGAAATGTTCGCCCGGCAATGTGCGTTGGGCGTGGGAGACACCTTGCGTATCCAACGGAAAGACCGGGCAGGCAACATCTACACCCTGCCGCTGACCATCACGCAAGTTGTGCGCTGCAATTGGCACCTGGTAACCGCACGCGCTGGGCTGCGCGCCCGCAACGGGAATCCCTTCGGCACCCTTGGCCCCGTGTTCGTGGGGGCAGAAGCCGCCCGCCGGTGGGATCCGGAACCCGCCGAGCGCATCCGCTTCCTGTGGCTCGACGCCCTGCCCCCGGCCGCCTCAGCCGAAGCGCTCTACTCCGCCTCTGATCTTTTGGAAATGCAGTTGCAGCAGTTGGCCAATGCAGACCCCGCGCCCTACAATCCAAAACGGTTCTGGGCCGGCGTACCCGGAATGCCGCGCCGAAACGCTCCGCCCGCCAATGCCGCCCTTACAGACAAGACGCCTGCGGCAGCTTTCCCCAACGCCGTGGTGCATCTGCGCGATGAAATCAGCGATGGCACGCTGGCACACAGCTCAGAGCTGCTGGGCGCCATGGCGCGCGTGCCGCTCTGGTCACTTCTGATCCTCTGCACCGGCTTCATCTCCCTGCTCACGGCCAACGTCCGCGCCATGAGCGGAGAGCTGCGTACCCTTCGCGCACTCGGCATGACCGCCTGGCAAATGGGGAGATACCTTTTTGTGCAGGCACTGATGCTTTGCCTGGCGGCCGCCCTTCTTTCGCTGATTGTAGGCGTTGCCGTAGGCTGGGGATTCACTGGGTGGACGCTGGCGTGGATGCCCTTCGGCGGGCTCCCAACCGTGCTGCGACTGCCCGTGGGGCGGCTCTTGGAGGGATTTGCCGTACTCGTTGCCGCAGTGCTGGTCATTGCGCCCGTACCCATTTGGCTGCTTCTGCGCGCTTATGTGTTCCGCCGCCAATAAGCACGCTGTCTTCGCCGGTAGGCCGCTGTACCTGAACCCGCCATCAACGCCTCCGATTTCTCCGTGCAAACATCCAAACCGAAGCGTGTTTCGGCAAGTTTGCGTGAGGGGAAAACAATGTGGTATGGTACATGTGTTTTTATATCCCCATTGGAGTTCGCAATGAAAGAGATCGGCGTTGGAATCGTAGGCTTTGGCACGGTGGGTGCCGGTGTGGTAGAAGGCCTTTTAAAGGAAGCCTCTCTGATCACGCGCCGGTGCGGGGTGTCCATTGCGCTGCGGGGGATTGCGGATTTGGATATTAAAACGCCGCGCGGGGTTGATGTGCCGCCGGGGCTGCTGACCACCGATGCGCTGGCACTGGCAGCACGTGAAGACGTGGATGTCGTAGTAGAGCTCATCGGCGGCACCGGCATCGCCTACACCGTAATCAAGCAGGCGCTTGAGGCTGGAAAAGCAGTGGTTACCGCCAACAAAAAGCTCTTAGCCGAAAAGGGTGAAGAGCTCTTTGCCCTGGCGCGTCTACACGGGGTAGATCTCTATTTCGGCGCGAGCGTAGGCGGCGGCATCCCGATCATTCGTTCGCTCCGAGATGGATTAGTAGCCAATGAGATCCATGCCGTTTATGGCATCCTGAACGGCACATGCAATTACATCCTTACGCGGATGTCGCGTGAAGGCTCCGACTTCGAAGCCGTGTTGGCCGATGCGCAACGACTGGGCTATGCGGAGGCCAATCCGTCGCTAGACATTGACGGGTTTGATACGGCTCACAAGATTTGCATTTTGGCATCTCTGGCCTATGGCGTCAGCATCCCGTTGGAAGAGATTGCCGTGCAGGGTATCCGCGGATTAAACCCGGTAGACGTCCGTTATGCCGATGAGCTGGGTTACGTCATCAAGCTGCTGGCCGTATGCAAAGCCTGCGGCAATAAACGGCTGGAAGTACGCGTCAACCCCACACTCGTTCCGAAAACCCACATGCTCGCTTCTGTGAGCGATGTGTTTAATGCTGTCTTGGTGAACGGCTCCATGACAGGCGACACGCTCTATTATGGAAAAGGGGCCGGGCGGGCGGCCACTGCCAGCGCCGTCATCAGCGATATTGCCTCCGTTGCACGCCACCGTGTTTCCGGAGCACCCCGCGCCATGGAGCCGCTGCCGGCCATTGCCACCACCGATTATGCCCTGCAGCGCCCGGAAGACTGCATCAGCCGTTTTTATGTGCGCCTCATGGTGCGTGAAGCCTGCGGCATGGTTGGCCGATTTGCCACCCTGCTGGGCAACCACGGGGTCAGCATTTTCGCCGCGAGCCAGCATGAAGCGACGGATGCCCAATGTGCGGCCGGATATGTCCCGGTTGTGATTCTCACACAGCCCGCACGTACAGGGGATTTGGTCGCAGCGCTCACGGAAATCACCGAGCAGGGCATCGTCCAATCCATGCCGCTGTTCATGTGCATGCTGTAATGACCTGACAGCAATTCAAGAAGCGTTGTTCATAGAGGAATCTATCATGAAAGTTTGCAAGTTTGGCGGTTCTTCCGTTGCTGATGATGTTCAGGTTGCGAAGATTTGCGACATTATCGCCGCCGATCCGGCGCGCCGGATTGTGGTTGTTTCCGCACCCGGTAAGCGAAACAAGCAAGACACCAAAGTGACGGATCTGCTGATTGCCTGCGCCGCCCAATGCCTCGAGCAAAAAGATGCGCAGGAGCTGTTGGACGCCATCATTGAACGTTATGCCGTCATTTACCGCGGGCTGGGATTGGATAAAAACCCTGAAACGCAGGGCGTGCTGGACGAGATTCGTGCAGATTTGACCGGACGCGTGGCTCGAGCCGGGCAGATCGATGCCGCGCGGTTTATGGATGCCATGAAGGCCGCGGGCGAGGACAACTCCGCGCGTATCGTGGCGGCAGCCCTTCGTGCACGCGGCATGCGTGCAGTCTATAAGCACCCGGGGCAGGCCGGGCTGCTGATGTCGGATGACTTCGGGAATGCACAGGTATTGCCCAAGTCCTACGAGCGTCTGGCTGCGCTGGCCTCCGAAGCAGAGCATGATATCATCGTTTTCCCCGGTTTCTTTGGTGTAACGGAAGCCGGTGATATCGCGACCTTCCCGCGCGGCGGTTCAGACATCACCGGCTCGATTCTGGCCGCAGCAATCAAGGCCAAAGTTTATGAAAACTTTACAGACGTAGATGCCGTTTATCCGGTGGATCCCCGCCTTGTGCCGGAAGTCGCCGCCGGGAACGGCATCCCCGAAATGACCTATCGCGAAATGCGCGAGCTCTCCTATGCCGGCTTCGGCGTTTTCCAGGATGAAGCCATTATCCCGGCCGTGCGTGCCGCGATTCCAATCAACATCCGCAATACGAATCACCCGGAAGCACCCGGCACCATGATCGTTCATCGCCGCCGGGCGCGCCAAGGCTCGGTGGTCGGGATTGCCTCCTCCGCCGGATTCTGCACCTTGTATATCGACAAATATATGATGAACCGCGAGATCGGATTCGGCAGGAAGCTTCTGCAAATCCTTGAAGACGAGGGCATCTCCTACGAGCATATGCCCTCGGGCATTGACAATGTGTCGGTAATCTTCCGTGAAGACGGCTTTACCAACGAAGTTGAAGGGCGTGTGCGCGACCATATCATGCGCGACCTTCAGCCCGACAACCTGCAGATCGAACGCGGCACCGCATTGATCATGATTGTTGGAGAAGGGCTTTACTACACCCCCGGCATGGCCGCACACGCCACGCTGGCACTCTTCCGTGAGGGCATTTCCATCGACATGATGAATCAGGGCTCCTCGGAAATCTCCATGATGTTCGGAGTACAAAGTGCACATCGCGAAAACGCTGTACGCGCACTCTATCACGCGTTTTTCAAAGACTGATTCTCTGCTGCAAGGTTTCAACTAAGGAACGGAGGGGCAGCCGTGCGGCTGCCCTTCCCTGTTTTATAGTCAAGCACAGCCCTTGAGACACGGCAACGGCATCACCCCCATTCAAGAAAAGATTTGCCCCAAGGCCACACGAAACGGCGTAGGCGGAACGTAACACCCACTCTGGCGAAGCCGCCGAACAGAAAGATGGCAGTCATATGGGCGTAACACACGAGGCGGCCGCGTATCCGGGCGGCACTGCTCCGGCCGGCAACCGCACAGCGGCGCCAACGTCATGGCCATCAGAAACTTGGTCATAGGTTCTTCACCGGAATAATGATAAATACCTTGAAACCGGCTCCCAATGCCAGGAACCAATGCGAGAATCTGCTGCGCCACATCCGGCGTAAACGTAGGATAACGCACCGCCCAATCATCAATCAAGACCGCGTGCCCCTTGGCTGCGCACAACCGTTGAGCCAACACCGTTACAGCCGAAGCCGCCAGATCCTCCGTTGGTCCAAAGAGAACCGGCACGCGCAGAATCACCACATGCGCCAATCCCTCCAACGCCGCCTCTGCTTCAGCCTTTTGACGGCCATAGGCATTGAGCGGGCATCGCCGAGCATCCGTCTCGTAAGGCGCACAACGCCCATCAAAAACATAATCCGTTGAAAGGTGAAGCAAAGGAACTCCCGCAGCCGCCAACCGCTGCGGGAGCATCACGTTGAGACGCCGCGTCCGAGCATCATCCGCCTCACATATCTCCGGTGAACGAATTGCCGCGCAGTTAATTATACAAGCCGGGCGATAGAAGGCCAGCATCGCATGAACGGCTTCATCATCCGACAAGTCATACGCTGCATGCGATGGAGCAGCCACCTCAGCCCCGGACGCAGCCAAAGCGGCCGCAACCTGCCGTCCCAACAACCCGCTTCCCCCCGTTACAAGAATTGGAGGTTTCGATCCGAAAAGCCCTGCAACCGTCATTCCCATCACCATATCCATATCACTTATAAACAGAATACGTCTTCCGACCAGCTGGCGACTCCCCTTCGAATGCATTCCCATTCCGAAAGTCAAATCCGCACCCGTATTATACATTATAAGAACACCCTTACAACGATACTCCAACAAAACAACCTTATTTAACCACGCAACACGCACTCGCAATTATTCCCCATTCCTATTCATAGCCTACCAGATTACCACTGACGACTCGCCAATAGAGAAAGCAAATACCCGTTATCCGCCCGTTATACATCAAGAATCACATACTCCCACAAAGCAGCCATTTCCGCACATGAAGCGTCCGCGTCATCGTCCGCCGATACGGCATGGCTCTCATCGGCACGGATTGTTTACCTCCGTTTTGGCCTTTCCAGGCGGCACGTTT
>CALBHX010000059.1 GCA_937892925.1 uncultured Lentisphaeraceae bacterium | reverse complement strand
CCGCCGCACCATACCCTCAGAAATCGACCGCTCTGTTGCCATACCCTCCCACGCAATCACAAAACTACGCCCATCCGCCAAGACAACACGCAACCCATCCTCCGGTTCCTCTCCAATAAAGGTCACCCACGAAATTGAAACAGGAAATCGACACTTCGGTCCTATCGCCACGGCAATCAAACGCAACATACACATCGCCGTTTCTGGCAACTGTGCAGATGGTTCATCCGGCACATCAAACCCACGAAGCTCCGGATATCCATTACGTGTCCGCGGATACATAAAGCAAACCCCATCTGCATCCACCACCAATGGCAACGCACCTGGCAACCGTGCAAGTGGTGAACGCTCTTCTACCCACAGTTCAAGCCCATTTCCAGGTTCATAGGTCATCTGCACGTTCTTTAATTGTGGTGATTGCTTACGAAGCCGCGTCACCATATCTCCACGGACAACATCAAAACCATTCACTGGGCTATCAAGATGAAACATCTTTAACACCAATTCTCGCGACAACATCGCATTCCCGCGAATCTTAATCTCTTCCGGCTTCACCATAAACGCAGGATTGCGCGCAAAATACTCTCGTTTAAATATGCTAAAAGCCGCCACACTCCCGATAATTAATAGTAACAATACCCCATGACGCACCAACAATGGCATCAACCACTGCCAACTCATTAGACACACAGCTATTACCTTCGAGCGCTTTCCGCGTCTGCTATGCTTTGAAATAGGAGTCCCCTGCCCTGTCTCCATAAGATTCCTCAATCACACCTAGCGCACGACACCAACTCTGCGCACAATTCAGAAAACGAAATCCCCGCATGCGCTGCAGCATCCGGCAACAAACTTGTCGCTGTACAGCCAGGTGCAGTATTAACCTCCAATACATACGCTTCACCTTCCGGCGTAACTCGAAAATCCACACGAACCGCACCTCGACATCCCGTTACAAAATAAACCTTCTCTGCAATTCGCTGTACTTTTTCCGTTAGAACCGACGGTTCAGGAAAGATATGTCGAGAAACCCCAGCTACATATTTTGCACGATAGTCATACCAACCATTCGGAGCCTGAATTTCAATCACTGGAAGAGCCCGTCCATTCAACACTCCAACCCCCCACTCCAACCCTGGAATATATACTTCCGCTAAAGCCTCCCTAGCCGCATCCTGTTCACAAGCTAAAGCCACCGCTGCACGCCACTGCCCCGCTTCCGTCACCTTCGACAACCCCACACTCGAACCGTCTCGTGGCGGTTTCACTACCACCGGGAAAGGCAATGGACACACCGATGGGCACGCCTCCATTCGAACCGTCATTCCGTTCGGAACAGCAATCCCAGCGCGGTTCAATATCTGCTTAGTTGCCACCTTGTCCATACACAACGCACTGGTCTCTGCTCCAGGCCCCGTATAAGGCAACCCTATTGCATTCAAGTCCGCTTGAATCCCACCATTTTCACCATACCCACCATGCAACGCAATAAAAACCGACTGAACATCCCTCGGAATCTCATCAATTCCATCATAAGTCAACCGTACCTCAACCACTTCATATCCGGCCGACTGTAAAGCAGCTACCACGGCAGAACCGGAACGCAACGACACCTCAGCCTCATGAGATGTGCCGCCCATGACCACTGCAACTCGCTTCTTCATGCTTCAATCCTTACGTGAAAAACCTCAGCCATTCTAGCAAAAGGTTGTTCTTCCGCCAAACAGCTTTATAGAGAAAGACAGGCTTCATTGCCTGCTCCCCTCTATTAGGAAAAGTCACTTACCGTTCACCTCAACACACTGTGAACAAAACCCAGAAAATGTTAGCGCTGCAGAGCGCACCGCACACATCTCCGGGAGATTCACCATTTCTCCCAAACAAGTAGGTAACATCCCCAAATCCATCAACCTCCCACAACGCAAACACTTAAAATGTGCATGTGGCATCACATTCCCATCGTATCGAACTTCCAAATCTTCAACATGCAACGCAATAGCTAATCCATGCTCAACAAATGCATGAAGTACATTGTAGACCGTCGTACGCGAAAGTGTTGGTAATCGCGAACGCAACGCCTTGTAAATCACGTCTACCGTTGGATGAACCGGGTGAGCCACCAACCAACGGTAGATGGCCACCCGTGGCGCAGAAGGTGAAAGACCGCTCGCACGCAAACGTGCGCGAATGGCATTCAACTCACCCTTCCGAAAACAACTCATTTCTCGAAGAAACGCTTCAACAGACCCTCAAATCCGGCACCATGACGCGCCTCATCCTTACACATTTCATGTACCGTGTCATGAATGGCATCCAACCCTAACTGCTTTGCCCTCTTTGCCAGTTCCAATTTACCCTGACAAGCCCCCTGCTCCGCCGCCGCACGCAACTCTAAATTTTTCTTTGTAGATTCTGTTACCACCTCACCCAGCAGTTCAGCAAACTTACACGCATGTTCCGCTTCTTCCCATGCAGCTTGCTGGTAAAATGCACCGATTTCCGGATATCCTTCTCGAATCGCTACCCGCGCCATCGCCAAATACATGCCCACTTCCGTACACTCACCCGTAAAGTTCATCCGAAGCCCCTCAATTACTTCCGGATCCGTACCTTTAGCCACACCTACACGATGCTCATCGGCCCACGTCATCTTATCAGTTTCGACTTGTTCGACAAACTTACTCCCAGCGCAACCGCACTGCGGACATTTCTCAGGAGCAACATCGCCAACATAAACATAGCCACAAATCGGACAAACAAACTTCTTCATGTACTCTCTCCTCTATGCGAGCATTAAAAACTGTAATCATTATAATATCCCCCCGTCGAGAAGACAAGATTAAAATGATTACAAATTCCAAAACGACACCCCGCCAACACGACGAGCCCAGTATTTAAATCAATCTAAAGGATAACAACAGGTAACTCATTCGAACGCACTAAAAATCAAAATATTACGTATTCCATATTTCAACGAATGAGCATAAAACACCCAATATCTAAATCATAACCTGACACGGATTGTAATAACAACATTCCAAGCGTAATAACAATAGCGGAATATGTCCCATTCTAAATTCTGTTTAACGCCTTCAATATATATATATATATATATTCTTCCTGCCTAAAAGCCTCTGGCACAAAAATACATTACAGTATAC
The DNA here is from genome assembly GCA_937892925.1 of uncultured Lentisphaeraceae bacterium. Lineage (GTDB taxonomy): Bacteria > Verrucomicrobiota > Kiritimatiellia > RFP12 > DVOR01 > Spyradenecus. The sequence continues at coordinate 7,641 of CALBHX010000059.1, read as the reverse complement.
ATTGATTTCCGAACCTCCTTCCGATATCCCAAGATATTGCTACCATCAATCCGATTCTCAATGACATGTTTAGGCGATCATATACTATGATCGTACTATTTTTGGTGCTTTGGTGCTTCATCCACCTCACACCCAACAAAACATTTGATATCCTGTTCACCGTTAGAATCCCCCATGGTTACTCAAAAGGAACCAAATGCATTGTTACAAACCGCAGAATCAGACCATCACGTGCCCACCCACGTATTATTAAATGAACCCAAATCATATCCCATAATATAAGGGAGTCTCCCCACTATAAAGAAAAGTTTGATATACTAAAAGAAACGGAGGACGGGCATGGACAATATGCAAAGTAAGCCCTTTGAGCTAACAGCCAGTTTGGAAGATTACTTGGAAGCGATCAAAGAACTAATCGATGAGGGGGCACATGGCCATGCGCACACTAGCGACATTGCAAAACGGTTAAATGTAAAAATGCCCTCCGTGACCAACGCCCTTGGGATCTTGCGTGAACATGGTTATATCCATTACGACACCAACTATCCAGTCACTCTGACCGTTCTCGGTGAGCAAACTGCCGCCAAAGTCATTCGCCGACACCGCGTCTTAAAAACCTTTTTGTGTGACATTCTTAAGTTGGAAACCACGCAAGCAAGTGCCACCGCATGTAAGATTGAGCACGTAATTGACGATGCCCTTATTGCTAGACTTGAGGTGTTGACCACAGAATTAATGGCATCCCGCCGTTGTGCCCAGCTTCGACATCGGCTTGCAAAAGGGTACGCAGAATTGGATGCCCCGAATCAGGGATATAACAACGTATGACACATGAAGCAATGATTGCGCGCGCACACGATGTGCTCGCCACTGAAATCAACGGCTTAAGGCAGGCGGATGCCGCCATTGGCTCCACCTTCTGTGAGATTATTGAGGCTATACTTGCGACCTTGGAACGTGGCGGTAAGATTGTCGTTACCGGAATCGGGAAAAACATTCATGTTGGTGAGAAAATTGCTGCCACCATGGCCAGTACCGGCTCTACCGCCATGTTGCTCAATCCCGTTCAGGCCATGCATGGCGATTTAGGCATGGTAACGCCCGCAGATATTGTGTTGGCTATCAGCTACTCCGGGGAATCAGACGAAGTTATCCGCCTTATTCCTTCATTGCGCCGAATCGGTGTTAAAGTTATTGGCATGACAGGGAAAACCGATTCCTCACTTGCCAAAAATAGTGACTGGGTCTATTGGATTAATTGCGGTCGTGAAGCTTGCCCATTCAACATGGCTCCAACCACATCCACCACTGCCACACTGGCGTTAGGAGATGCATTAGCGATGGTGTTGTTAGAGGCGCGTGGATTCCGCAAGGAAAATTTTGCGCTTTTACACCCGGCAGGTGCTATTGGTCGTGCGCTTCTCTTCCGTGTAAAAGATATCATGCGTACCGGCAACCAGCTCGCCACGCTTACAGAATCTGCATCGGTGAAAGACGCTATTGTGGCCATGACATCCGCCAAGGCCGGGTGCGCCTGTATCGTTTCGAACGAAGGTGTACTGTTAGGAATATTCACTGACGGTGACTTACGTCGTCTGCTTTCAAGTGAGACCCCCGCGCCCATGTCCTGCCCAATTACGGAAGTTATGATCCGGAATCCCATACGTGTTCCGCTCAGCGCTCTAGCCGTTGAAGTATTGAACATCTTTGAGAATCATAAAGTGGATGATTTGCCAGTAGTCGATGAGCACGATTGCCTTGTCGGCACTATCGATATTCAAGATCTTCCCAGAATGAAGATTCTCTGAGTTCATCGTGCTGAGATAATTCATGGTCTACCTTTTTTGCGGAACAGACGACTATCTAAAACGCGAGGGTGCCAAAGCTGTCATCAATCGTTTCATTCCGGAAACTGAACGCGACTTCGGCCTTGAAACGATTGATGCAGCATGTGAAACCTGCGACAACGTACTCCATGTTATTGAGCTTGCCAAAGAAGCCCTATATACCGCAAGTTTTTTTGGTGGCGGAAAAGTGATTTGGCTGAAGGATGCCAACTTCCTGCCAGGTGCAACAGGGCGTGCCATAGCAGCGCAGGCAGCGAAAGAGGCCGTTTCCTCTTTCTGTGAAGAATTGCAAACTGCCGACATTCCGGAAGGGCATCACCTAATCATTACCTCTCGCACCTGTTCCAAATCCTCACGTTTTTATAAATGGGTGGCGGCACATGGTGAATTTTGTGAATGTGGCAGTGAAATCAAAACTTACCAGCTTGAAAAAGTTGGACTTGAGCGCCTCGAAAATCTTTTGCCCAAACAGGGGCTGCAAATGTCACCTGCCGTTCGCCGTGCCTTTGTGCAACGAACAGGGGCAGACTCATGGACACTTGTCTCGGAGTTAGAAAAGTTACGAACTTATATCGGAGGAGATGCTTCGCCTAAAACCGTTACCCTGCAGGATGTCGAAACGATTACCTCCTCTGTTGTCGGAACTGAACCCTTTGTTCTTTCTAATGCGTTGTTAATGCGTTCTCCAACACAGGTAACGCAGGCCATTACCCTGCTCAGAAGCGATAAGAGTGCTGTTTTCCCAGCTGCCGCCGCCATCCTAAACACGTTGAACGACATGTGTTCACTGCGCGAAGCAATCGATCGCAGATGGCTCTCTAACGGACATTGGGAACTCCCCTCAACACAAATTCCAAGTCGATTACATCGTCTCCAGGGCTGGATGCTCTCCCGCCAAATTGAAGGTGTACGCCACTACACGCTCAATGAATTGCGCGCTGCCAGGCATTACGCAATTGAAATGCGCTTCAAACTGGTAGATTCTACATTACAAGATCCATGGGACATTATTGAGCCAGTATTGCTGCGTATCGTAGCAAAAGCTCCCTCGCGTCCCTCCTGTTAACACGTTAACGCGACTGCTTAAACAAGATCTCCCACATCGTTCGCCTTGTTCCTGGAAACAGCTCTAAATGCCGCGCAAGAAAAACTCCAAGAAAACGGCGAAGTCCAAAAAGACCGGGGAATGGCTCCTGGCATCTATGCGGATCCCCTCGAGTGATCGTTCGCGCTTCTTCCAAAATCTGCCCAAGCGGTTCCCTTAAGAAATGCCTATACCGTTCAACCACCTCGTTATTCAGCGAGAGCGTTTCCGGATACACCAGGTGAGATGGGCGATGTTCACAGTAAAAGTATCCTTCATTCACAGAAAAATTGTGCCGAGATGCCTCAGGGCATAATGAACAATATGAAAAGTCTGGTGACACGCCAAGCCTGTTCAAAAGATTACTTTCAAACCATAATAACGCTAGCGGCGCCTCATGCACAGCACATACCTGGAGTTCATCCAAAACGGTTTCCAAAGCAAAAAACAAGTCTGCATTTACTAATCCTGGATGCGTTGTTCGCAGCGTTAAATCACATAGATACGCAGCCACAGCCGCATTCTGCCACTGTGTACGCAACGCTTCCCGAAAATTAAGAGGCGCGCACTCTCGGATTTGATGAATACCATTCCGTTCATGTGCATAAAACACCAATTCACAGGTGTACGCCAAGCCATATTGTCCAACAAAACCGCTTTTTGGCCGTAACGCTCCCTTGATCGGCGTTGTGACCAGCCCATAGTCTGGAGTAAACCATGCAACCATCTGTGACGTCTTAGAAAACGGACGAACACTCAGGCAGACAGCCCGCGTTTTGAATAAAACGCTCTCCATGTCTCACGTCCGCGGCGCGTAATCCCTACGGTAAATCTCCAACCACTCCGCAAAGGCGCGCTCCAAATAATCCGGAGAAAACGCTGAAGCATGAGGTAATAAATAACATCTCGGCTCGCGCCTCAATTCTCCATCCGCGGGGTAAGGCTCCTCCTGCATGACATCCAAAAAAGCAGCCCGCAGCCGATTCTTCCGAAGTGCCGTCGCCAATGCCCTCTCATCCACGGCATTACCTCGCCCAACGTTTATTACCGCCGCATGCGCAGGAAGCAATCCGATGCGGCGTGCATCCAGCAAACCATTCGTCTCCTGCGTAGCCGGAAGTGCCAACACCAATGCGTCTGCCTGCGGTAGAACAGTATCCAGTGATGCCACGTTTGCCCGGGATATCCCAATCACCCGTACACCCGCTGTTTCGAGCTTTGCGCCAACCGCCTTTCCAATGTGCCCATATCCCAAAATAATTGCCGAGCTTCCCGCGACCATACAGCGCCCCGGACAATGCTCCGGCCAGCTATTCTCCGTTTCACATAAGCCAAGCCCCGGCAGCAACCCCCGCCGAATCGCCAACAACATACCTAACACGGTCTCTGCAATAATCTCTCCATGAAATGTGCCATGCGTCAAGCGAATTCGTTCCGGTATGCGAGCCCCCAGCAATTCATGCCCTGCGGCCGGAGTCGCCATCCACTTCAGGCGATACGTCAAGGGAAGCCACGCCTCTGAAAACCGAAACGTCAACACAAATGTTGCTTTGGAAAGATTCCGAATGAAAGACTCTTGGGAATCCGCAAACACCACCTCCAACTCAGGCACCTGCGCGGCCCACCCTGCCACCTGTTCACGTGTAGCCGTAAACTCCGTTACCTCTCGCAATGTTAACCACACCAATAATACTTGCCTTATCATCAGGGCACCGTCCATTTCTGCATTATCACCGCTTCACTGCAAGCGTATCCGGCTCTCCAATACCCACCAATCGCCGCCGTTCACGCGTTGAAGGAATACCCAACTGCTCGCGATACTTAGCCACCGTCCGTCGAGCCACCTGAATCCCCTGCCCGGCCAACGCTTCACACAGCGCCTGATCCGACAACGGCTGCTCAGGCGGCTCCCCTGAAACCAGTGCCCGCAACGCATGTTTGACCTGCTGATCCGACACGCCTTCCGCACCATCTCCTGTAACAGCCCCCGCGCTCCCTAAACACGCCCTTGTAAAAAAAGCCTTTAAGGGAATCGGTTTCCTGCTCGTTGCAACGCGCACCTGTTTATCCTTGATTGCCCGTGATACAATACTCTCATCATATCCAATCGCCGCCGCAACCTCCCGTTGAAACAGCGGCTTCAGCGTTCCAAAATCCCCGCCGCTATCCAAAAATGCCCCCTGCCTGTCAAACGCCGCCTGCGCCACCCGCAGCAGCGTCTCATTGCGCTCATGATAGGCATCTACCAATAACTTTGCACGCCCCTCAAGCTGCGCCACGCACGCTCGCTCCTCACGACTTTTTGCAGCAGCTTTTGCCTCCGCAATTGCAGCATCATCCACCCGGAAAAGAGGGAACTGCCGTTCATCGCAAACCGCCACCCACCGCCCATCCTGCTGCAAACAAGCCGCCACTTCCGGACACTCCGGGTTCTCCCGCGCCATAAATGCCCGTCCGGGAAATGGATTTAACGTTTTAAGATAAACCAGCGCTTCCCGCAACTCATCAAGCGAACACCCCAGCTCCCGAGCCAGCCGCTCCAACGGCTTGGTCAAGACTTCCCCCAAATGATGGCATAACCGTAACCGCAATGCGCGGCGCTCATCCAGCATAGGATCCGCCTGCACTTGAAGCAACAGACATTCCGCGAGCGACCGAGCTCCTACTCCAACTGGCTCCAACTGCTGTACCGTCCGAATAGCCTGCCGAACATCTCCCGCTTCTGCAAGCTTCGGGTCGCCCCCGCACGCCTGCCACCAATCCGCCTCAAGCTCCCCAACCGATGCTCTTAAATAACCATCGCTGTCTAGCGCATCACACACCAGCAGCGTCAGTTCCCGCTGCGCCCCCGGCGCCTGTGTCTGCAAGACCTGCCGTTCCAAATGCCGAAAGAGTGTTTCCTGCTCCGTCTGAGAAAGTACCAGCCAATCATGCCGCCGTTCAGCCTCCTCACGTGCCGCCAGATCCATCTGATCGCCAAACCCCTCCAGCGACTGATTAAAATAATCCAAGCTCCCCGTCTCGTCATTTTTTGCCAAAGTCGGCTCCGTTATAGCCTCCAGCGAGGTCTCACGCGCCGGCGGCTCATACTCCAAAAACGGATTCTGTTCGGCATATTGACGCAGCTCTGAGGACAGCCGCTGAACCGGCATGGGCAATAGATGAAAACGCTGCTGCGCCAGAAGCGATAGCGTCTGCTCCTGGTTCTGGCGCAGAACGGGTGCTGCGCCAAGACTTAACCCTGCCCCGAGCGCTGCCACCTTATCCTTCCATTAAAGCCGCCGAAAAGACTTCATGCGCCACTTGTTCTCCCCGCACACACTTCACAATCGCCCGCGCAAAAGCCCCAAAACATCCCGGCCCCGCCGCGGTAATCAGATTCTCTGAAACCACCACCGCCCGATACACATAATTCCTTCCCAAAGCCGCCGTAAGTTCCGGCGCAGGATAACAGGTGGCCATCCGCTCACGAAGCACACCTGCCCTCGGCAACACCAGCGCAGGCGCCGCGCAAATCGCGCACACCCATCGCCCCATTTCATCCATCCGCTGAATCCATTTCCGAACAAGGGCTGATTCTGCCAAGGCAGCTGCACCGCCCATTCCTCCCGGTAAGATGACCCCGTCTACGTTTTCTTCGTCCGGCGCATCCTTTGCCAAACCATCGGCCATCACTGCCAGCTCATGCGCTCCCCGCACCTCCAGCGACTGCCCCATGGCGCACGTCTGCACCTCAATCTGCGCCCGCCGTAAGAGATCCAGCGTGCCCAGCGCCTCAATTTCCTCAAAACCATCCGCCAAAAACAGAAGCATCGCCATGTGAAGTCCTCCGCATCGCCTCCTGGCAACCAAGCACTCCGGTTACCCCGCGCAGCGCAAGTATAGCAAAGTAGACGCTTCTCTGCCGTATCCGTCTAATTCCTCATCAAAGAAAAACACCCCCGAAACGTCTACTCACGAACGACGGCACACATCCGTTGTTTTTGCAGCATCCGGCTTCGATAACTTTGAACGGATTTGCCCTTGATGGTAAATTCGCCTGATCAATGAGCAAAAGTCAACGATGATTGTTGAACATATTTCCTACGACCAAATTGAGGGCGAGTATGACAGCACCATCTTTACTGCCGAAAAGACCTCGACGAGCATTGATAAGGCTTTCAAGGCAACAAAGCATATTCAAGACTATGTATTTACCGATGGCTATGCTGAAAAAAGTGTAGAACGCCGATTCGCCGAGGACTTGGATCATGCTGAAGAAGTCTGCGTGTACGCCAAGCTGCCGAAAGGATTTCATATTCCTACTCCAGTTGGCAATTACTCTCCAGACTGGGCGATTGCTTTCTATGAAGGAACGGTGAAGCACATCTATTTATAGCCGAGACCAAAGGCACGATGGCGAGTCTAAGCCTGAGACCCATTGAAAAAGTGAAGATTTCCTGTGCAAGAAAACTCTTTAATGAGATTTCTACCGAAAATGTCAAGTACCACGATGTTGACAGCTATCAGCATCTACTTGATGTGATGAAGTCGCTGTAGGACGGATGCGTGTGCTGCAAGGAACCGTAATAGCGAGGCAAACATACTTGGCAAGCAGGGCACGGCGGTACCCACTCGTGCAAAATTTATAGGCTCCTGCCGAAGCAGGAGCCTATAAAAATATGCTCGATGGGAACTCAGCGCTTGCTGAACTGCGGAGCACGACGTGCT
>CALBHX010000058.1 GCA_937892925.1 uncultured Lentisphaeraceae bacterium | reverse complement strand
GTCGTCTATCTCTGCTTTTCCCCATTTCAACAACACCGTGCGCTATATCTCTAGAATGAGGCACATCCTATTTTGTTACGGTATACCACGCCATTTACGTTCTTGTATACAATGGGGAGCACTTCTAATGTTTACCGTTTCACCTGTGGACTGATTTTATTTCATTCAAAACCCAAAAATACGAGGGTATTTGGTAAAATGAGTGTTATTTCTCAGGAACACTCGATTATGTTAACTTTTGCGTTTCACACTTATGGTTGCCAAATGAATGTCCGCGAAAGCGAAGCAGCCGCCCATGCGCTCTTAGATGCAGGTTTTGCGCTTGCTCCGAATGAAGAACTCGCAGACATCATCATCGTCAACTCCTGTTCTGTACGTGGAAAAGCAGAAGATAAGGCCTTGGGTAAATTGGGATTATTATGTTCTAGGAAACGTGAACACCCTAACCGGATTGTCGGGCTTATGGGCTGCATGGCACAACGTCTCGGAGAATCCATCTTTCAACGTGTACCCCGCTTAGACTTTGCGATTGGAACACGATGTACGGAACGAATTGTCCAAGCAGTAAACGCGGCTCTCGCGGGGAAACAAACGCTCGCCTTACGCGCCCTACACGAACGACCCGACGCCTCCAGCGGACACGTAGTTGATGGGCAATTTTCCGCTTACGTTACAATTCTATTAGGATGTAACCGCCGCTGTACATATTGTATTGTTCCAGATGTACGCGGAAACGAATGGAGCCGTCCAGCTAGAGAGGTTATAGCAGAAGTGCGAGTTCTTTCCAAGCAGGGCGTTAAAGAAGTTACCCTGCTAGGACAATCAATCATGAACTACGGTCTCCGAACACCTGTCTTCACAAATGATGATCCGCCTTCCCCTGGGGGTTACGTATTGCCCTTTCCAAGGTTACTCGAAGCCATAGCGGCTATTCCAGGTATTGAACGGATTCGTTTCACAAGTGGGCATCCTGCTGGTGTTACTCCAGAACTCATTCGACTATTTGCAGAAGAGCCCAAACTATGTAAGCATCTACATCTTCCCGTGCAGAGCGGTTCCACGCGTGTCCTCTCTCGAATGCGCCGTGGTTATACACGTGACGGTTATTTAGAGGCTGTAGCCAGATTACGGCATGCTGTGCCAGAAATCGCAATCACGACCGATATCATTGTAGGGTTCCCAGGAGAAACCGAATCCGACTTCCAGGAAACGCGTTCGCTTATGAATGCCGCAGAATTTGACAATGCCTTTATCTTCAAATATAGTCCCCGGCCGGGAACCGTCTCTGCTACGTGGGAAGATGATGTTTCAGAGGAAGAAAAATCCCGTCGAAATCAGATCCTATTGGACGACCAGGACGTACGGGGCGCATTCCGTAACCAACAATTAATCGGTTCTTCTCAACGTGTCCTGGCAGAAGGGCCGAGCTTACGTAATAAAAGCAAATGGTCTGGGCGAACCTCCTCTAATAAAATTGTGATATTTACTGCACCCAAAGGGCTCCAATCGGGCGACTTCATTGATCTGACTATTGTACGTGCTGCGCCACAAACGCTTTACGCTGATTGAGTACAGAAAACACATCCGTTATTTCTTGTATTACCACAAAAGCAGGCTTCCTTTTGTTGTCTGTAGACACCACATGTACCTCTGTTCGTATTTCCCGGCTGTCTCTCCGATTGATTTATGACGTTCATCTCGGCCTTCTCTCCGTAGAGAGCGCTTGCAGTCGTTTAGAAAACACAGTATAATTCCCATTTGTAACGTTGAAGTGGGGGCGTCCTCCACTTGGTTTACGAAAGCTAAGAAGGACACAGACAATGGCCAAGTTCAGGTTCAAGGCGGTGGATTCCCAGGGCAAAGAAGTACTCAGCACAATTGAAGCTGACACACAAAGTGCTGCGATTGAAAAAATACGAGGGATGAAGCTTACCCCAAAAGCCATTGGTCAAGTTCGCGAAGATGAAACTGAAGCGGCAGTATCGCGCCCTACCATAAAGACTAAACGTTCCAAAGACATTTCCATCAAATTACCCAAATTCCTGAGAGGTAAGGTTAAGACCAAAGATTTAATGGTCATGACCCGTCAGTTAGCCACACTTGTGGATGCAGGGCTACCATTAACACGCGGATTACGTGTGCTTCATCGCCAAACAACCAACGAGGCATTGAAAGAAGCTCTCGGGGGAATGCTTGAAACAGTCGAAACAGGCAATACATTTTCTGAATCGTTAGGTAACTACCCTAAAATCTTTAATCATCTCTACGTAAACATGGTGCGCGCTGGTGAAGCAGGCGGTGTTTTGGAAACCGTCCTAAACCGACTCGCCGAGTTTATGGAAAAAGCCGAGAAGATTAAAAATAAAGTCAAAGGTGCCATGACCTACCCTATCGTGGTGCTCTGTGCTGCTCTCGGCATTGTAGTCTTTCTAATGATTTTCGTCATTCCCAAATTTCAACAGATCTTCAATGATTTGCTGGGTGGTGAAGGGATGCCGGCATTGACACAATTCGTCATTAATCTCTCCGAATGGGTGCAACAATATTGGCTTTTTGGCCTCTGCGGAATAATTGGAACAGTTATTGTTTTGAAGATTTTTTTCAAAACACCTACCGGATCTTATTTGCATGACAAACTCGCGCTTTCCGCGCCAGTGTTCGGGCAATTGACACAAAAAACCATTGTAGCGCGCCTGACTCGTACACTTGGTACATTATTAAGCTCAGGCGTTCCTGTCCTGCAAGCGCTTTCGATTGTCAAAGATACCACCGGGAACCAGGTTGTAGCCAAAGCATTGCAATCTGTCCATGACAGTGTAAAAGAAGGTGAGGGCATGACGGCTCCACTTGGAGCAAGCGGCGTCTTCCCGCCTATGGTCGTATCCATGGTTGAAGTGGGTGAAGAGACTGGTGCATTGCCTGAGATGTTGATTCGTGTAGCAAACACCTATGACGATGAAGTGGACAATGCTGTTGCGGCTATGACCTCTATCATTGAACCTATCATGATCATCTTTCTGGCAGTGGTCGTTGGTGGCATCGTCATTGCCATGTTTATGCCGCTAATCTCCATCATAGGTTCGATCGGCCAGCAAGCTGGTGCATGATAAAGCGGTTGCCCGGCAGACATCTGTTTGTCCGCCGGGCAACCACGTATTCAAGTTGCTAACCAAGGGAGCGTTTGATGCATACATTCGGACAACGAACGGTGACACCCATACGCCGCGGCTTCACCTTGATTGAATTATTGGTGGTGATTGTCATCATCGGTATTCTGGCGGGGGGCGTTTTTATGATGATGAACTCCGCTAACAGTAAAGCCGCCATCGCCAAGACTACCGCACAAGTTCATGCGTTGGCCTCTCTACTCGAGGAATATAAGGCTATTTATGGTGAATATCCAATTGTAACCGCGCAGTATACATATAATGACAAACCCATCGGTTATGCAGCTTTGGAATATCGTTTTGTCACCGAAGAAGGCGATGACGCACATCCCAGTTATGGCAACAGTGGTAATTCGTCCTCGTCATCGGGCTTGAAGTTCAAAATTAAAGATGGTACTTCTACCCGAACGGTTACACCAAAATTCGCTCGTGGTTCAGGGGACGAGATGACATTCGGGTTATGCTCGCATTTCATGCCACGTGCCACGACCATCTTAAACAACATTTCTGACGATTTAAAAACTTATTATCGGCGCCAGTTTCAATCGCCCAAAAAGGACTCTCCCTACGAATTAGAAATGAAGGGATTAAATGCATCAGATGCATTATCAACAACCGCAGCCAAAGAGGCCGTAGATCCCCATCTCCAACAAATCTACCGAAGTTGGCGTCGTTTACTCTCTGACGGAATGGTTGAGGCCGGAACCTATACAAACATCGACACGGGGTCTTCGCGTTTCATTGCAGGTGCCACTGAAGATGCTTGGGAACGTACTTTGGTTTACAAAAATGATGGAGGAGCGGGAGAAATCGTTTCCGCCGGACCCGATGGGATTTTCGGTACGGCAGATGACATCTCCAGCGGCGGTACAAGCGTTGATGAATCCGATGAGGACTAAATAACGATCAGAATGCCCTTTGCTGCACAACCATATACCGCGTTTAAAAGGAAATTTGAAATGAACAAAATCGATTCTGACACATATCACGTATATCGAGGGTTCACCCTGATTGAATTGCTTGTAGTCATTGTAATTATTGCCATATTGGGTGCAGCCAGTATTGGTGGTTATGCCCATTTCCTTGAACAAGCTCGAAAGAAGAATGCAGCCGATATGTGTGAACAAATCAAGGTGGCATGGACCAACTACCATCGCGACTTAGGCTTTTGGCCAAGTGAATATTCAATCTCTAACAGTGGCATTAAAGCCATGGATACGGATATGTGTCTCGTTTTGGGAAAAGCAAAACTGTTAGATGTACTCTATATTGACGACAACGCGGCGTCTGGCCTCAAGCGTAATAAAG